>DATJVC010000007.1:77500-78974 GCA_035501935.1 Gammaproteobacteria bacterium
AGCCAGGAGGTTGGCTTAGAAGCAGCCATCCTTTAAAGAAAGCGTAATAGCTCACTGGTCGAGTCAGCCTGCGCGGAAGATGTAACGGGGCTAAGCCGTATACCGAAGCTACGGGTGTGCACGCAAGTGCACGCGGTAGAGGAGCGTTCTGTAGGCCTGCGAAGGCGGGGTGTAAACCCTGCTGGAGGTATCAGAAGTGCGAATGCTGACATGAGTAACGATAAGACGGGTGAAAAACCCGTCCGCCGTAAGCCCAAGGTTTCCTGCGCAACGCTAATCGGCGCAGGGTGAGTCGGCCCCTAAGGCGAGGCAGAAATGCGTAGTCGATGGGAAGCAGGTTAATATTCCTGCACCGCTCTTGAATGCGATGGGGAGACGGAGAAGGCTAGGCCAGCCGGCTGTTGGATGCCGGTTTAAGCGTGTAGGCGTGCTCTTCAGGTAAATCCGGAGAGCTTAGCCGAGGCGTGATGACGAGGTTCTTCGGAACCGAAGTGGTTGATGCCCCGCTTCCAGGAAAAGCCCCTAAGCTTCAGTTCAAGAGGACCGTACCATAAACCGACACAGGTGGGCGAGGAGAGAATCCTAAGGCGCTTGAGAGAATTCGGGTGAAGGAACTAGGCAAAATAGCACCGTAACTTCGGGAGAAGGTGTGCCCTCGGTAGGTGAAGGCCCTGCGGCCTGAGCCGAGGAGGGTTGCAGTGACCAGCTGGCTGCGACTGTTTATCAAAAACACAGCGCTCTGCAAACACGAAAGTGGAAGTATAGGGCGTGACGCCTGCCCGGTGCCGGAAGGTTAATTGATGGGGTCAGCCGCAAGGCGAAGCTCCTGATCGAAGCCCCGGTAAACGGCGGCCGTAACTATAACGGTCCTAAGGTAGCGAAATTCCTTGTCGGGTAAGTTCCGACCTGCACGAATGGCGTAACGATAGCCAGGCTGTCTCCATCCGAAACTCAGTGAAATTGAACTCGCTGTGAAGATGCAGTGTACCCGCGGCTAGACGGAAAGACCCCGTGAACCTTTACTATAGCTTTACACTGAACTTTGAACCGATCTGTGTAGCATAGCTGGGAGGCTTTGAAGCTTGGTCGCTAGACCGAGTGGAGCCACCACTGAAATACCAGCCTGGTTTGTTCGAGGTTCTAACCCAGTCCCGTGATCCGGGACGGAGACAGTGTATGGTGGGTAGTTTGACTGGGGCGGTCTCCTCCCAAAGAGTAACGGAGGAGCACAAAGGTACCCTCAGCGCGGTCGGAAATCGCGCTTTTGAGTGCATAGGCATAAGGGTGCTTAACTGCGAGACTGACACGTCGAGCAGATACGAAAGTAGGTCTAAGTGATCCGGTGGTTCTGTATGGAAGGGCCATCGCTCAACGGATAAAAGGTACTCCGGGGATAACAGGCTGATACCGCCCAAGAGTTCATATCGACGGCGGTGTTTGGCACCTCGATGTCGGCTCATCACATCCTGGGGCT
>DATJVC010000008.1 GCA_035501935.1 Gammaproteobacteria bacterium
GACCATCTTAAACATGCGGCGAGCCGAATTGAGGACACAAAATTGGCACACTCCGCAAGGATGAATGTACATGCTGACGTGTAAGTTTATGTAAGAACTGGTGGGCCGTGCAGGAATCGAACCTGCGACCAACTGGTTAAAAGCCAGCTGCTCTACCGACTGAGCTCACGGCCCGTGTTTGATGGGCTCTGAATAAGTCCATCCTGGACTTCTCAGAGCACGTAAAGCAAAAAAACGTGGTTTTAGCTTTCCTCCATTTTCAATCACCTGACGGCTATTGAAAATGGCAGTGCCTCCCTGCACTGCAGAACCTCTGATTTAGTCAGGGGTTCTTTGATTCGCACTGAATAAAGTCATCCATGGGACAGTGCGCGAAGGGCGGCGATGATACCCCAAGCCCCTGCAGCAAGGAAGCCGACCGCAGCGTTCGCACTTGAAATTCAGCCTCTTTCCCCTCATCTTTCTGAGCCAGTCACATTTATATATGTTGGGATTGGACTTATGCCGATTTACGAATACGCCTGTTCCGCCTGCGGCAAGCAGGTGGAAGTCATGCAGTCCATCAACGACAGGCCGCTCAAGCAATGCCCGAGGTGCAGGCGCCGGACGTTGAAGAAACTGGTGTCGGCCGCCGGCTTCAAGCTCACGGGCACGGGCTGGTACGTGACCGATTTCCGCGACAAGCAGCCCCCCGGCAAGGACAAGGAAGCGGACAAGGGGAAAGCCCCCGGGGAGAAGAAGACCGAAGGCACCGGGAAAGAGGACAAGCCCAGCGAGACCAAGACCAAGCCCGCGAGCGAGGCCAAAGCCAGGCCCGCGAAGAAGGAAGGCGACAAGAAGAAGGGCGCCGCGGAGTAGAACCTATCTCAAAATACCGTTCGCCCTGAGGTATCGAAGGGCGAAAATTACCTAAGTATTTGAGTCGTCCGTGCTTCGATACCTCAGCACGAACGGCTTGCATGTTCTGACAACATTTTGAGACAGTTTCTAGTAAACTCGCCGCCCCGCTAAGGGCCGGCTATATAAACAGATTGCACCGCCGCCGCCCTGCCCGTAACATTCCCGCCCCGACCCGGCTTGCAAGCGCGATCGGCGGCCGGAAAGAGCCCCTTTAATAAATGACAGAGGCGGGTATGCGTAGTCATTACTGCGGCGAGGTTACCGCCGCGCAACTGGATCAAACCGTCACGATTTGCGGCTGGGTGCATCACCGCCGCGATCACGGCGGCGTCATCTTCATTGATTTGCGCGACCGCGCCGGCCGCGTGCAGGTGGTGTTCGATCCGGACGGGCGCGAGGGCTTCGCCGTCGCCGAGAAGGTGCGCAATGAATACGTGCTGAAGATCACCGGCCGGGTGCGCCGCCGCCCGCCGGGCACTGAAAATCCGCACATTGCCACCGGCGAGATTGAAATACTGGCGAAGGCGATCGAGGTGCTCAACCCCGCCGAGGCCCTGCCATTCCAGATCGACGAGGAGGGCGTCAACGAGGAGACGCGCCTCAAGTACCGCTACATCGACCTGCGCCGCGAGCAGATGCGCAAGAACCTCATGCTGCGCGCCAGGGTCGCCGGCATCATGCGCCGTTATCTCGACGCGCACGGCTTCATCGAGTTTGAGACGCCCATGCTCACCAAGGCCACGCCGGAGGGCGCGCGTGATTACCTGGTGCCGAGCCGCACCCACGAGGGCAAGTTCTTCGCGCTGCCGCAGTCGCCGCAGCTCTTCAAGCAGCTGCTGATGATGTCGGGCATGGATCGCTACTACCAGATCACGCGCTGCTTCCGCGACGAGGACCTGCGCGCCGATCGTCAGCCCGAGTTCACGCAGCTCGACATCGAGACGAGCTTCCTGGACGTCGCGGAAATCACCGCCATCATGGAGGACCTGGTCCGTACGCTGTTCCGCGAGGCCATCGGCGTCGAGCTGCCGGATCCGTTCCCGCGCCTGACGCACGCCGAGGCCGTGCGGCGCTTCGGCACCGATCGGCCGGACCTGCGCGTGCCGCTCGAGCTGGTCGAGATCGGCGATCTGCTGAAGCAGGTCGAGTTCAAGGTGTTCTCCGCGGCCGCGAATTCACCGGGCCATCGCATCGCCGCGCTGCGCGTTCCCGCCGCTGGCGAGCGGCTGTCGCGCAAACAGATCGACGATTACACGTCCTGGGTCGCCAACTACGGCGCCAGGGGTCTGGCCTACATCAAGGTCAACGATGCCGCCAGGGGCCGTGACGGACTGCAATCACCCATCCTCAAGTTCCTGCCGGACGACGCCATCGCCGCCATCATGCAACGCACGGGTGCGCAGACCGGGGATCTGGTTTTCTTCGGCGCCGACAAGAACAAGGTCGTCAACGATGCGCTGGGCAACCTGCGCGTGCGCGTCGCGCAGGACCTCGGCTTGGTGCAGGAGGGCTGGAAGCCGCTGTGGGTCGTCGATTTCCCGATGTTCGAGTGGAACGAGGACGAGAGGCGCTGGGACCCCATGCACCACCCCTTCACCTCGCCGGTGAACCTCGATCACGCCGCGCTGATGGCGGCGCCGGGCGAGGCCATCGCCAAGGCCTATGACGTGGTGCTGAACGGCTCCGAGATCGGCGGCGGCTCGGTGCGCATACACAATCAGACCCTGCAGCAGACCGTCTTCAATCTGCTCGGCATCGACGAACGGGCCGCGCAGGAGAAATTCGGCTTCCTGCTCGAGGCCTTCCGCTACGGCTGCCCGCCGCACGGCGGCATCGCCTTCGGCCTCGATCGCATCGTCATGCTGATGTCCGGCGCGCAGTCGATCCGTGACGTCATCGCCTTCCCGAAGACGCAGACCGCCACCTGCCCGCTGACCGGCGCGCCCTCGGAGGCGAGCGAACAGCAGCTGCGCGAGCTGCATATCAAGCTGCACCGCCCGCCGGGCAAGCCGGAAGTCTGAGGCACACCCCATGCCGTACACCTGCGACCATCCGCACCCAGCGGTGACGACGGATGTAGTGCTGTTCGCACGCGATCGCCGGCAGTTGAAGGTGCTGCTGATTCAGCGCGCGTACGATCCGTATGCGGGATGCTGGGCGCTGCCGGGCGGATTTCTCGACGCGGGCGAGGATTTGATCGACTGCGCGTTGCGCGAACTGCTGGAGGAGACCGGCATTCACGCCCCCATGCTGCAGCAGTTGCATGCGTTCGGCCGCGCGGATCGCGACCCCCGCGAGCGGGTGATCACGGTGGCGTATTACGGCCTGCTGCCGGGCGGCCCGGTCGAGCCACGGGCGGGCTCCGACGCGGACGCGGCGCGCTGGCACGATCTCAAGCGCCTGCCCCCGCTGGCCTTCGATCACCGGGACATCATCCAGATGGCCGTGGCCCGTCTCGGCAAGAACCCGCCGCCTCCGGGCCAGTCAAAAGTCGGAGGAAATGCAAAGCGCAGACAGGCGGCAGGCCCGCGGAGTAAAGTAGGCGCAAAGCGATCGAAACAACGGCATTCGCAGCGCAGGTGACGAATGAGCCCGCCGATACCCTCGATTATTCATCCGCACAGCACCCGCTTTGAGGTGCCGCCGACGGTCGTTGAGTCGCTCGGCGCCGGTGAGCGCGAGCGGCTGCGCGAAAAGATCAAGCGGCTGCTGAAGGAGCAGGACGCGGTGCTGGTGGCGCATTACTACACCGATCCGAACATCCAGCAACTGGCCGGCGAAACCGGCGGCTACGTGTCGGATTCGCTGGACATGGCGCGCTTCGGCCACGAGGCGAAGGCGCAGACCCTGATCGTGGCCGGCGTGCGGTTCATGGGCGAGACCGCGAAGATCCTCAATCCGGAGAAGCGCGTGCTGATGCCGGAGCTGAAGGCGGAATGCTCGCTCGATCTCGGCTGCCCGCCGGAGGAATTCTCGAAATTCTGCGATGCCAATCCGGATCGCGTGGTGGTGGTCTATGCCAACACCAGCGCGGCGGTGAAGGCCCGCGCCGACTGGATGGTGACCTCGAGCATCGGCGTGGACATCGTGCGCTACCTGCACGAGCAGGGCGAAAAGATCCTGTGGGCGCCGGACAAGTATCTGGGCGACTACATCCAGCGGCAGACCGGCGCCGACATGCTGTTGTGGAACGGCAGCTGCATCGTGCACGAGGAATTCAAGGCGCTGGAACTGGCGGCGCTGCGCAGGCAGTATCCGGACGCCAGGGTGCTGGTGCATCCGGAATCTCCGGCGCCGGTGATCGCGCTCGCCGACGCGGTGGGTTCCACCACGCAGCTCATCAGCGCCGCGAGGAAGATGAACGCCAGACGCTTCATCGTGGCGACCGACAAGGGCATCTTCTACAAAATGAAGGAGGCGGCGCCGGACAAGGAGTTCATCGAGGCGCCGACGGCGGGGCACGGCGCCACCTGCCGCAGCTGCGCGCACTGCCCGTGGATGGCGATGAACGGGCTGCGCAATCTCGCGCGCGTGCTGGAAACCGGCGAGGGCGAGATTCTCATCGACGAGGACGTCCGCCGCCGCGCGGTGGTGCCGATAGAGCGCATGCTCGATTTTGCGCGGGCGCGCAAGCGGCAGGTGCTGGGCGCCGGCTCTGCTTAATCGCTTCGTATCAATCAGCATAGGTTCGAGAGTACGAAATGGCCGCGGACATTGAGGCGGTGGTCCTGGTGCACGGCCTGTTCATGCGCGGCGCGATCATGCTGCCGCTGGCCTTGCAACTCGAGTTGGCCGGATATGAAACCCATCTGTTTTCCTATCCCACGCGCGCCAAATCGCCGGCGGAAAATGCCGTGGCCCTGCGCCGGTTCATACACAACATCGCCACCTGGCGAATGCATGTGGTGGCGCACAGTCTGGGCGGGCTGGTGCTGCGGCATGCCGCCGCCCAGGGGCTGTCGGGCCGATTCGGCCGGGCGGTGACCCTGGGCACGCCGCACCGGGCGAGCGCCACGGCGCGGTTGCTGGCGCGCTTTCCAGCCGGCCGGCAGTTGCTCAATCGCAGCCTGGAGCGGGGCCTGCTGGGCGATGACCTGCCGCCGTGGCCGAGGCCGCTGTCACTGGGCTCGGTGGCCGGCATGCTGCCGGTGGGCCTGGGCCGGCTGTTGCCCGGACTGCCGCAGCCCAACGACGGCACTGTCGCGGTCGAGGAAACGCGGCTCGAAGGCATGACCGACCACATCGTCATGCCGGTGTCGCACACCGGTCTTTTGCTCCGGCCCGCCGTCGCCGCGCAGGTCGCAAGCTTCCTGCGCCACGGCCATTTTCAACACGATGCCGCGGTGAAATGGTAAAATTTCGATTCGATATCACCGTCTTCAGGGGTTGTTCATGGCCGGGCACAGTAAATGGGCCAATATCCAGCATCGCAAGAACGCGCAGGACGCCAAGCGCGGCAAGCTGTTCACCAAACTCATCCGTGAGATCACCGTTGCCGCCCGGACCGGCGGCGGGGATCCGGCTTCCAATCCACGCCTGCGTGCCGCCATCGACGCGGCGTTGTCGGCCAACATGACCAGGGACACCGTCGAGCGCGCCATCAAGCGCGGCACCGGCGAGGCCGGCGGCGAGCAGCTCGAGGAAGTGCGTTACGAGGGTTACGGACCCGGCGGCGTGGCGCTGATGGTCGATTGCATGACCAACAACCGCAATCGCACCGTCGGTGAGGTGCGCCACGCCTTCACCAAGGGGGGCGGCAATCTGGGCACCGACGGCTCGGTGGCGTATCTGTTCAGCAAGTGCGGCGTGCTTGGGTACGCACCCGGCGCGTCCGAGGAAAAAATCATGGAAGCGGCGCTGGAAGCCGGTGCGCAGGACGTGATCACCGATGAGGATGGTGGTATAGAGGTGATCACCGCGGCGGATGATTTCGGCGGGGTGAAGGACGCGATGACGGCCGCACGGCTGCCGCCCGATCGCGCGGAGATCACCATGCGCGCCGCGACACAGGTATCGGTGGATGGCGAACAGGCCGAAAGAATGATCAAACTGCTGGAATTGCTCGAGGACCTCGACGACGTGCAAAAGGTGTATTCCAATGCGGCGATCAACAATGCGGTGCTGGCGCGACTGTCAGCATAAATTCCGCGCCCCTGGAGCGGTGGATTGATCTGCATCCTGGGCGTGGATCCCGGTTCTCGGGTGACCGGCTACGGCCTCGTACGCACCGCGGGTTCCCGGCTCGAGCATGTCGCCAACGGTTGCATCCGCACCCCGCAGGGCGAGCAGGCCGTCAGACTCCACGCCATTTTTGAGGCATTATGCGGAGTCATCGATCAATTCCGACCGGATGAAATGGCTGTTGAAAAGGTCTTCGTGAAGCGCAACATCGACTCCGCGCTGAAACTCGGTCAGGCCCGCGGCGCCGCCATCGTGGCGGGCGCCAGCCGCGGCCTGCCGGTGCATGAATTCACCCCGGCGCAGATCAAGCAGGCCATCGTCGGCCGCGGCGGCGCCGACAAGGTGCAGGTGCAGCACATGATCAAAATGTTGCTGCGCCTGGACGCACAGGCGCAGAGCGACGCGGCGGACGCGCTGGCGGTGGCGGTGTGCCACGCCCACACGCGCGAGGGCTTGCGGCGCATGCCGCAGCTGACCGGCAGTCGTGCGGGGCGGTGGCTGTGATCGGCCGGCTGCGGGGGAAGCTGATCGCGAAACACCCGCCGCTCCTGGTACTGGAGGTGCAGGGCGTGGGTTACGAGGTCGAGGCACCGATGACCACGTTCTACAAACTGCCGGAACTCGACTCCGACATCAGCCTGTTCACGCATTTGATCGTGCGCGAGGACGCCCATCTCCTGTTCGGGTTCGCCACCGACCGCGAGCGCGGTCTGTTCCGCAGCCTGCTCAAGGTCAACGGCATCGGCGCGCGCACGGCGCTGGCGATTCTTTCCGGCATGGACGCGGATCAATTCGCCGCCTGCGTACAGGGGGGCGATCTGGCGCAACTGACGCGCATTCCGGGCATCGGCAAGAAGACGGCCGAACGCCTGCTCGTGGAGATGCGCGACCGGCTCAGGGACTGGGAGCTGGCCGCGAAGGCCTCCCTCGCCGCGACGAGTGACGCCGGCGAAGCGCATGACGCCGTGGCGGACGCGGTGAGCGCGCTGATTGCATTGGGTTACCGGCCTCATGAAGCCAGCCGGCACGTGCACGCCGTGGCCGGGGCCGGCATGAACAGTGAAACCTTGATCCGCGAGGCGCTGAAAAATGTCGCCCGCGCCAGCGGCGGCTGATCGATCATGACCGACAAGGCAGATTCACTGATCCGGCCGGTGGCGCAGACGGACGAGGCGGTGTTCGAGGAGCAGATCCGCCCCAAGCGGCTGCGAGATTACGTCGGCCAGCCGCCGGTCAAGGAGCAGATGGAGATCTTCATCACGGCGGCGGCAAAGCGGCGCGACGCGCTGGATCACGTCTTGATCTTCGGGCCGCCGGGGCTGGGCAAGACCACGCTGGCGCACATCATTGCCCATGAGCTTGGCGTCAACCTGCGCCAGACCGCCGGCCCCGTGCTCGAGCGCCCCGGCGATCTGGCGGCGCTGCTGACCAATCTCGAGCCCCGCGACGTGCTGTTCATCGACGAGATCCATCGCCTGAGCCCGGTAGTGGAGGAGGTGCTCTATCCGGCGCTGGAGGACTTTCAACTCGACATCGTGATCGGCGAGGGACCGGCGGCGCGCGCCATCAAACTCGACCTGCCGCCCTTCACCCTGGTCGGCGCCACCACGCGCGCGGGCCTGCTGACCTCGCCGTTACGCGATCGTTTCGGTATCGTGCAGCGGCTGGAGTTCTACACCCCCGTCGATCTTGAAGCCATCGTCAGCCGCTCCGCGCGCATCCTGAACGTCGAGATCGACGCGGAGGGCGCGCGCGAAATCGCCCGCCGCTCGCGCGGCACGCCGCGCATCGCCAACCGGCTGCTGCGCCGGGTGCGCGATTATGCCGAGGTGCGCGCGCAGGGGCGCATCGAGAGCGAGGTCGCCCAGCGCGCGCTGGACCTGCTCAATGTCGACATGCTGGGATTTGACATGATGGATCGCAAGCTGCTGCTGACCCTGCTGCAAAAATTCGACGGCGGGCCCGTGGGCATCGACAGCCTGGCGGCCGCCATCGGCGAGGAGCGCGGTACAATCGAGGACGTCATCGAACCGTTTCTCATCCAGCAGGGTTATCTCATGCGCACCGCGCGCGGGCGCATGGCCACCCGCGGCGCCTGGCAGCACTTCGGCCTCACGCCGCCGCGCGAGCCGCCGCTTGACGCGGATTTGTTCAAGGAGGAGGGTGCTTGAAGCAGCGCCGCCGATCGGCGGAATTTGTCTGGCCGGTGCGGGTCTATTACGAAGACACCGATGCGGGCGGTGTGGTGTACTACGCGAATTATCTCAAGTTCATGGAGCGGGCGCGCACGGAATGGCTGCGGCAACTGGGATTTGAACAGGATCAGTTGCTGCGCGATGCCGGCATTGTGTTTCCGGTGCGGCGGCTCACCGTCGAGTATTTCAGACCAGCGCGGTTCAACGAACAATTGAGGATTATGAGCAAAATCATCAATCCAGCGCGGGCCAGTTTGGAGTTTCAACAGCGCGTCCTGCGCCGGGATGATACCCTCCTGTGCCAGGGGGCGGTGACCGTGGCCTGCGTGGACGCGCGAACCTTCAGACCGAAACCCCTGCCCGACAATCTGCGTGCGGAGATCGAACATGCAAGTTGATTTCTCCATCGCCAGCCTGGTGCTGAACGCCAGCTGGCTCGTCAAATTCGTGATGGCGGTGCTGCTGTTCGCCTCGCTGTGGTCATGGACCGTCATCTTCGCCAAGCGCAGCCTGCTCAACCGGGCGCGCAAGAACGCCGAGGAATTCGAAACCCGCTTCTGGAACGCGGACGATCTGGCGGCGCTCTACGGACGCCTGAACCAGGGCCGCCGCCAGCCCAGCGGCATGGAGAAGATCTTCGAGGCCGGGTTCAAGGAGTTCGCGCGGTTGCGCAAACGCGAGGGCATACAGCCCATGGCCATACTGGAGGGGGCGCAGCGCGCCATGCGGGTGGCATTGAACCGCGAGATCGAGGATATGGAGACGCACCTGCCGTTTCTGGCGACGGTCGGTTCGGTCAGCCCCTACATCGGCCTGTTCGGCACGGTGTGGGGCATCATGAATTCCTTCCAGGCGCTCAGCAACGTGCATCAGGCGACGCTGGCGATGGTGGCGCCCGGCATCTCCGAGGCGCTGATCGCGACCGCCATGGGCCTGTTCGCCGCCATTCCCGCGGTCATCGGCTACAACCGTTACGCCAATGACATTGAGCGATTGTACAGTCGCTACGATATTTTCCTTGAGGAATTTTCCTCGATTTTGCAACGTCAGGCGCATGTTTAGCGATTCGCTTAACCCTTACCGGCAGAACAAACGTTTAAGGATGAAGTGAACATGGCGCAACGCAGCCGTCGGAGAAAACTGATGTCCGACATGAACGTCGTGCCGTACATCGATGTCATGCTGGTGTTGCTCATCATCTTCATGGTCACGGCGCCGCTGGTGACCCAGGGTGTCAAGGTCGATCTGCCGCAGGCGCCTTCGGAGGTTGTCGATACCAGCAACAAGGAACCGGTGATGATTACGGTGGACGCGGAAGGCCGCTATTACATCAACTTCGGCGATGATCCGAAGAAGCCCGTGGATCTCGAAACATTGCTGACACGCGTCAGTGCACTCGCCAAATACACGCCCGGCATTCCGGTGCTGGTCGGCGGGGATCGCAACGTGCCCTACGGACGGGTGGTGGAGCTGATGGCCGCGTTGAGCAGCGCCGGCGTCGGCGGCGTGGGACTGTTGACGGAATCGCCTGAAAAACCGGGGAAGTGAGTTTTGCAACAGCCACGCATCGATCGCTTTCAGGCGTTTGTATGGGCCGTGGCCCTGCACGTCGCCGCCCTGATCCTGCTGATGGTCAGCCTGCACTTCAACAAACCGCAGGTCATCACGCCGCCGTCGAGCCGGGTCATGAACGCCGTGGCCGTCGATCAGAACAAGGTCGAAGCGGAGATCAACAAACTGCGGGAGCAGGATCAGAAAAAACTGGACCAGCAAAAGGCCCTGGAGGAAAAGCGCAAGGCGGAGGAAAAAAAGATTGAGGATTTGAAACAGGAACAGGAAAAGCTCAAACAGCAAAAAGAGGAGGAACAGAAGCGTCTGAAGGAGGTCGAAGCACAAAAACAGAAGCAGGAAGAGGAAAAAGCGAAGATAGAAGCGGAAAAGCAGAAGGCCCTGGCCGAGAAAAAGCAGCTGGAGGATGAGAAGAAACAGGCCGAGGAACAGAAGCGCAAGGCGGAAGCGGACAAGAAACGCCAGGCCGAGGAAAAAAAGAAGGCGCTGGAGGCGCAAAGACGTCAGGAAGCGGAGGAGCTGGAGAAACAACGGCAACAGGAGTTGGATGCCGCGGAAAAGGCGCGCGAGGCGCAGGAACAGGCAAAGGCGGACAAGAGTCTCATCGATCAGTATGCGGCCCAGATCAAGGACAAGATAGAAGGTGTGTTCATCAACCCGGTGCCGGAGCAGGATTTGTCCTGCAAGATATTTGTGCGCTTGAGTCCGGCCGGGGACGTGCTGGAGGCGAAAATTGTGGAATCGAGCGGTAATCCGGCCTTCGATCAACAGGCCAACACCGCCGTGTTCGCGGCGCAGCCCCTGCCGGTGCCGGCCGACCCGCGCGTGTTTGATAAGATGCGGGCCTTCAATTTTATTTTTCATCCCACGAGGTAGCCGTAGATGAAGAAAAAAATATTGTTGTCCGTGTGCGGCCTGTTATGGTTGAGCGCCGCGGCCGTCGGGGCCGAGGAGGCGCAGTTCGACGTGGTCATCGACAAGGGCGTCGAAAAACCACTGCCAATCGCCGTGGTGCCGTTCCGCGCGAACGATCCCAACATGCCGGTGGACGTGGCGGCGGTGATCAGCGGTGATCTGGAGCGTAGCGGCCGGTTTGCCCCCATGCCGCCGCAGGACATGGTGAGCCGTCCCGCGGACTTCAACGAGATTCATTTCGACGATTGGCGCCGGTTGAGCATGCCGCACATGGTGATTGGCAAGGTGGACGCCGCCGGCGGCGGCGCCGACGTCGAATTCCGGCTGGTCGATGTCTATACCACCCGGCAGTTGACCGGCTACCGCTTGAACAGCTCGCCTGCGCGCCTGCGGTTCACGGCGCACCAGATCGCCGACATCATCTACGAGCAGTTGCTGGGCCAGAAGGGCGCGTTCGCCACGCGCATCGCCTACGTGACCGTGCACAAACTGGCCGCCGACAAGAAACAGTACAAGCTGGAAATCGCCGACGCCGATGGTTACAACCCCCAGGTACTGCTGGAGTCGCCGCAGCCGATCCTGTCTCCGGCATGGTCGCCGGACGGCAGCCGGATCGCCTACGTGTCCTTCGAGGGTCACAATTCGGCCATTTATGTGCAGGACATCAGTACGGGGCGGCGCGAGGCGGTGGCCGCGGGCGAAGGCATCAACAGCGCGCCGGCGTGGTCTCCCGATGGCACCCGGCTCGCGATGACCCGCTCCGCCGAGGGCAATCCGGACATTTATGTATTGACGCTGGCCGATCGACAGTTCCAGCGCGTGACTACCGAACCGGCCATCGACACCGAACCCGTATGGTCGCCGGACGGCGGCCGGCTGGCCTTCACCTCGGATCGCGGCGGTCAACCGCAAATCTATGAGAAGGACTTGGCGAATTCGCAGGTCCGGCGTATTACTTTCAATGCGGGAGGTTATAATGTCCGTCCCAGATATTCGCCCGATGGCAATATGATGGCGATGGTGCACCGGGACGACAACGGCGATCACATTGCGGTGCTGAATATGAAATCAGGCCAGTACAATACCGTAACCAGCGGCCGTTTCGATGAATCGCCAAGCTTTGCCCCGAACGGCAGCATGATCATTTATTCCACCACCGGGACTGGCGGCACCGAGCTGGCGGCGGTGTCGGTCGACGGCCGGGTACGGCAGCGACTCGCCTCACCGGCCGGTGCGGAAGTCCGCGAACCGGCTTGGGGGCCGTTCCGCAAATAATCGCAGATGACAGGAACCCAACGTCCGACGGTAACTCAAGAGTGAGTGATAAGGAGGGAACGATGCTGAAGCCCATGATTTCGTTAGTGTTGATGTTCATCACCCTGTTTGTGCTGGCGGCTTGTTCCAGCGAGAGCACCAAGGAAGGCAATGCCGCCGTCGTCGACAAAACGGGCCTGAGCGACGAGGAGAAGAATGCCAAGGCACATGCCGTCCCCGGCTCGGGCGATTTGCAAGGCAACGCTCTGGAGGGCGCCAGCAACCCGCTGTCGAGAACGGTGGTCTATTTTGATTACGACAGCAGCGATGTTCATGCCGACGACCGGCCGGTGGTCGAGGCCCATGCCGCCAAGCTGGCCGGCAATCACGATCTGATCGTGACGCTGGAAGGCCACGCCGACGAGCGTGGTTCGCGTGAATACAACCTTGCCCTCGGCGAGCGCCGCGCACAGGCGGTGAAGAAGCAGATGGTGTTGCTGGGCGTGGCGGCGGATCAAATCCGCACTGTGAGCTACGGCGAGGAGCGTCCCGCCGATCCCGGCCACGATGAGGCCGCCTACAGCAAAAATCGCCGCGTAGAAATCATCTACGCGAAGTGAGGCGGAATCGGGAAATCTCGAGGGCCTGACCATGGGCGTCATCCGGATGATGAAACTTGGAGCGATGGCGCTCGGCATGCTTGCGGCGTTGCCTGCGCTCGCCGATCCGCGCGAGGATGTCCCGGTGGTGCATGCCGCCGGCAGCGGCGATCTGGAGGCGCGCGTGGGGCGGCTGGAAAATCTGGTGCAGAGCAATGGCCTGCTGGATTTGTTGTCGCAGGTGGAAAAGTTGCAGGAGGAAGTGCGCCAACTGCGCGGCCAGGTTGAAACCCAGTCACACCAGATGGACGAGTTGGACGCCAAGCAAGCCAAACTCTACGACGACCTTGAACGCCGCCTGCAGGCCCTGGATCACGGCGGCGCGCCCGCCATCGCGGCGGCGATGCCGCCCCCCGCCAATCCGCCGCTGCCCACTGTTCCCGCCGCCGCTTCGCCTGTTCCCAATCAGGCTGCTGGCGGTCAGGGGCTGAATCCGCCGGCCCAAAATTCCGCTGTTGCCGACAACGCCGGTGGCGATGCCACCGCGCCCAATACCGCGCCAGCCGCAACGGCTGCGGGTGGCGGTCAGCCATCAAATCAACCGGTACCGAGTGCAACGCCTCCCAATCCAACCGGCAGCCCGGGCGGCGGCACCAATGTCGCTGCATTGGCGCCGGCAGGCGGCACGGCGAATACGAGCGGTAATCCGGACCAGGATTATAAACAAGCGCTCGAGTTGCTCAAACGCAACCGCTACGACGAAGCCATCGCGGTGCTCAACAATTTTCTGGTGAGTTATCCCACCCATCCGAATGCGGAATCGGCCGAATACTGGTTGGGCGAGGCCTACTATGTCTCCAAGCAATATCCCGCGGCGATTTCTGAATTCCAGAAATTCGTCCAGGCCTATCCGAAGAGCACCAAGCTGTCGCAGGTGCTGCTCAAGACCGGTTTCAGCTACCACGAGATGGGCCAGATCGATCAGGCCAAGTCCACGCTGGAGGACGTCAAGCAACGTTTCCCCGGCACCACTGCCGCGAACATGGCGGACCAGCGGCTGCAGCGTATACGTATGGAGCAGAAACCCTGAGAGGTAGATGCATAATCCGCGGCGTGCGCCCCGGATTGCTTTGTCACGTTCTGCACCAACCTGTTTTCTGCCATGACCATGTCGCTTACCGAACCCGCGCTGCGCGTCACGGAAATTTTCTTCTCCCTGCAGGGTGAAACCAGCCGCATGGGTTTGCCGACGGTGTTCATCCGGCTGACGGGCTGCCCGCTGCGCTGCCTGTATTGCGATACCGCTTATGCCTTCCACGGCGGCGAGAATCGCAGCATCGAGGAAATACTGAAGGAAGTGGAACGCCATCGCACGCGCTACGTCACCGTCACGGGCGGTGAGCCGCTGGCGCAGAAGAAATGCCACGCCCTGCTGAAGGAACTGTGCGACCGCGGTTATGACGTGTCGCTGGAAACCAGCGGCGCCATCGATGTCTCCGCCGTCGATCCGCGGGTGGTGAAGATTCTCGATCTGAAGACCCCGGGTTCGGGTGAAGTCGGGAAAAACCGGTACGAGAATCTCGCCTGTCTCACTGCAACCGATCAAATCAAGTTCGTCATCTGCGATCGCGACGATTACGAATGGTGCAAAACCCAGCTTGGCAGGCATCAGCTGACGGAGCGCTGCGAAGTATTGTTCTCACCCAGCCACGAGCAATTGAGCGCGCGTGAACTGGCCTCATGGATACTTGCCGACAACCTGCCGGTGCGCCTGCAGATCCAACTGCATAAATATCTCTGGGGCAACCAGCGGGGGAGGTGACGCCGATGGCCGCCCCACACCGTGCCGTGATCCTGCTCTCCGGTGGATTGGATTCCGCCACGGTGCTCGCCATCGCCAAATCGCGTGGGTTTGCCTGTTACAGCCTGAGCATCGATTACGGACAGCGCCACCGCGTGGAGCTGGACGCGGCGCGACGGATCGCGCAGAGCCTGGGCGCGGTCGAACACAAAGTGCTGGGGCTGGACCTCTCGGGGATCGGCGGCTCCGCGCTAACCGACCGGCAGCTCGCCGTGCCGGAAACCCCGACCGAGGGCATCCCCATCACCTACGTGCCGGCACGCAATACGCTGATGCTGGCCCTGGCGCTCGGCTGGTCAGAGGTGTTGCAGTCCCGTGATATCTTCATCGGTGTCAACGCCGTGGACTACCCGGGTTATCCGGATTGCCGCCCGGCATTCATCGAGGCATTCAATGCACTGGCGCAAGTGGCCACGCGCGCGGGCGTGGAAGGACAGCGCCTTGCGATCCACGCGCCGCTGATTGAACTCAGCAAGGCGCAGATCATCGAGGCGGGAACGAAACTGGGCGTTGATTATGGCCTCACGGTCTCCTGCTATCAGGCCGATGCAAAGGGCCGCGCCTGCGGCAGATGTGATTCCTGCCGCTTCCGCATCATGGGCTTTGCCCAGGCCGGTATTCCTGATCCCACCCGCTACTACCGGTGATCGTCGCGCGTATCAAAGATGGAGCGCTTGATCGGAAATTTGCATCGCTGGTTTGGCCTCGCCACGCTGGTTTTGTTCATGTTCACGGGACAGATCATGATTCACCACCAGCCGCCGGTGGCGGACATGGAGATGCCCTTGCGGCTTTTGTTCCGATCCCGGCATATCTACGTCCTGCTCGGCGGGCTGGTTAATCTCCTCGTCGGTTTGCGGTACGTGCTTCCCGCCGCGGGTTGGCGTCGCATCGCGGCCCTGTCCGCCTCGGGTCTTGCGCTGTCTTCAGCCCCTTTGCTCGGCGCCGCGTTTTTCGCCGAAGCCGCAGGCACCGGTCGTCCCGGACCGCTCAGCCCGTTGGGATTGGTGGCTGCTTTTTTGGGCGCGTGTGTTTATGCGTCAGTGACGTGGAATTTGCCACCGGATGGCAGGAGGGAATGCCGGACTGTGACTATCAGGAACGCGGCCGGCGAAAATTGATGTCGGATGACACCGCAACGGCGGCCGGCTGCAGTTGCAGATAAGCTTCATAGCGCGAGCGGATCTCGCGCACGTAGCGGACGGTGGTATTACTCCAGGACTGGACCGCATCCCGCGGCGCATTCATGCCGGGCATGGCCCGCTCCACCTGGCCGAACCAGCGGTTGGGATCCAGCCCCAGCCGCGTGGCACGCAATCGCGCCGCCCGGATCTGATCGAAACCGGCGTGATAGGCGGCGATGGCAAACCATGTCCGGTCCTCAACCGCCAGACTGTTCTCGAAACGCCGCCGCAGATTGCCAAGATAACGAATACCGCCGTGCACCGACAGTTCAGGGTCGTCAAGATTGCCGTGGTAACCCAGCGTCTGTGCGGTCTCCGGCATCAGTTGCATCAGGCCGCAGGCGCCCAGCACTGAACGGGCCCGCGGATCAAACCGGCTTTCCTGATACATCTGCGCGACGATCAGCCGCCAGTCAAACCCGTAACGTTCCGCATACTGCCGCACCAGTTGATCGTAGGGCGACAGACGCCACAGCGGATCATTCGACCTGGGGGGGAATTCATTTTTATCGAAGTATCGGGCCAGCAGCAGATTATGAAATTCCGAGCCTTGCACGTGCCTGAGGAAATCGGTCAGTACGGCGGTCAATCGGGGGTTAATGGCGCGGGTGGTAAATCGGTAGGCGTAGGGGTCGGGCAGCGACATGATCGGTTTCAGATTTGGATGAGCGATCATCGCCATCGCCAAATCGGGTGCATTGATGATGGTGTATTCCGCTCTGCCGCCAGCCACCGCATTCACCATGTTCATCGACGGTTCATCATCCGCGGTCTCGATGATTTTGAGCCCCGAAGGCACGGCCAGCGGATCCTTGCGCCAGGCACGCGCCAACGTGCTGTTGTGGCGAATCAATACGCGGCGGCCCCGGGTCGCCGCCGCCGCGTCGATGTCTGTACGCGCCAGCAGCACGGGAGCAACATAATTGTAGACCGGTGTCGTTGTCAGATCTGCGGCCGATTCCGTCCGCCGGCCGTCCAGGCGGGCGGTGATCACGTCACCATAACCCTGGCGCAGCCAGGCCAGCATCTGCTCCTCATTGTCGGCAATGAGAAATTCCACGCGCCAGCCTTTGCGCCGTGCGAGTTCGCGGATTAATTCATATTCATAACCGGCGCGTTCGCCATTGCGGATGAAATAATTCTCCGGGTCCGGGCGCGTGATCACCCGCAATAACCGCCTCTTCTCGATGGAATCCAGATCGCTTTGATAAATTTCATGTTGATGCCAGGCGATTGGGTGCAGATTAATGTGACGGTTCAAGGCCTCGCGCAACACCGGATTGTTCTTGCGCACCAGCCACGATACCGGTTCCTCGCCATTCAATTCGAAGGCGATGCGCAAATCCCGCCGCGCTTGCAGGGCATTGTCCGCCTGGTTTCTTTCCATCACCGTGAAGTCGTAAAGCCCGTTGGACAGGCCGTCGAGCAACTCCGATTGCATCGTGCGATCAGCGAGGGAAACCAGGCGCAAAGGCGCATGGCCGGCGTTGATCTGTTGCAACAGGGGCCACACGGGCGAGGCGGCGTTCAATCCGACCCGCAGTCCCGCAAGGTCTTGCGCGCCGAGCACGCGCACGTCGTGGGCGCGGGCGACGGCGGCGTAGCGAATGCGTTTCAGCGTGGTGGTCGGCTCCACCCCGCTGCCTGGCCAGCGCAGCGGAACATCCCCAATCACGACGTCGCCGCGACCTCGTTCCAAATCCGACAACAGTGACGACGGGCCATCGCATGTCAGCCAGGTGAGCTTGAGTTTCTGATCGGAAGCGAAACCTTGCAGCATTTCGCGTTCCTGATCGATGTCCCGCCCCAGGGCCTCGCCGCCCTGTTCCCGCAGCATCAACACGCGCAGATCGCCATGCTGGCGGATCACGGATAGATCGCCGATCCCGAGTGCAGGGACAGGAACGGAACGGGACGGGTGCGCGTTGAAGGAAGACGAAGTGAATCGTGCCCAATAGGTTGGGGAGAACGCGGGGACCGCGAGCGCCCATCCTGGGGAAATATCGCTTCCCGCCAGGAGCAGGCATAGCGCAGTAACGGCAGTGGCCAGCGGTTTACGCTTAGTCATCAACAACTCCGTTATAGTTTTATTGGGGGTACGACGATGCAAGTCAAGCTTGCAGAACAAATAACAAAAGAAAAACAAAGAGTTAATATGTATATAATAAGTTTAACACGAATAGATATTGCGTTGCAACAACCACGTCCTTTTTCAACTTCCCATGGGTAAGACATCCAATTTCAGCGATTGCTCCAACTCGTGCAGCCGTTCTGGCGTGCCGATGTCCAGCCAACGCCCTTCATAAAGATGACCGGTCAGCAAGCCGTGGGAGGCGGCTTGACGGAGCAGGGGTGCGAGAGGGAAGCGGCCTGGCGAGCATTCATCGAATAGCGCAGCTTGGAAAACACCCATCCCACCGTATGTATGGCGCGGTCCGTCATCCAACGAAATATATCTGCCCTTGAGGGCGAAGTCGCCATCGATGTGGTGGGCGGGATTGGGGACGAGTACAAGGTGGGCATGGGCATCCAGGGCCTGTGGCAGCCGGGCATAGTCCATATCGCTCCAGACGTCGGCATTGACCAGAATAAACGGCCCCGTGCCTAGTAGCGGCAATGCCCGAAATATCCCGCCGCCGGTGTCCAGGGGTTCGTCACCCTCGGCGGAATAGATGATTTTCATACCGTAGCATTCCGTCCCCACGGCCTGCTCAATCTGACGGCCTAGGCGGCCATGATTGATGATTACTTCCCGTACACCCGCCGCCGCCAGTTTTTCCAGATGATAATCAATCAACGTCCTGCCACGCGCCTTGAGAAGCGGCTTGGGCAGCGTGTCCGTGAGCGGACGCATGCGCTCGCCCCTGCCCGCCGCCAGTATCATCGCCTTCATGGGGGGGTCATGTGGTCTGATGATTCAACGCCGTCTGCTTCTCCAGTTCATCAAGCAAACGGAGCAATGGCGTCAGTGCGGAATAACGCGCGGCGGCATGACGCACGTAATTCACGAAGCGCGGCGTGTCGCTGAGATAACGCGGTTTGCCGTCGCGGTGATGAATGCGGGCGAAGATGCCAAGCACCTTCAGATGGCGCTGCAAACCCATCCATTCCAGATCGCGGTAATACTCGCCGAAATCCGCGGGCACGGGCAGTCCCGCTTTTCTGGCCTTTTCCCAATAGCGGATGACCCAATCCAGCACCTGCTCCTCCTCCCAGCTGATGAAGGCGTCTTTGAACAGTGAAATCACATCGTAAGTGACGGGCCCGTAGACCGCGTCCTGGAAATCGATAATGCCTGGATTCGGATCGCTTACCATGAGATTGCGCGGCATGTAGTCGCGGTGCACGAACACCCGCGGTTGCGACAGATTCTGCCGGATGATCGACGTGAATGCCGCCGTCAATATTTGCTGTTGCCGCGATGTGAGCGTCAGTTTCAAATGCCGCCCCACGTACCATTCCGGAAAAAGATCGAGTTCGCGCCGCAGCAGCGCCTCATCATAAGACGGCAGGATTTCAGGCCGGCTGGCCAGCTGCCATAGAATCAAGGCATCGACTGCATCGCGGAAGAGCGAAGCGGCGTTTTCATTGTTCAGCACATCGAGGTAAGTCCGGGTACCCAGATCGCTCAGCAGCAGAAACCCCTGCGCCAGATCCTGGGCGAGAATTTCCGGTGCATGCAGTCGCGCTGCATGCAGCAGCCCCGCCACCTTGATGAATTGCCGGCAGTCCTCCTTGTCCGGCGGCGCGTCCATGACGATGACGGTGCGACCGGGCAGTTGCGCGCGGAAATGGCGGCGGAAGCTCGCGTCCACCGAAACGGGCTGCAAATCCAGCACCGGCTCGGCAACCGCCTGCCGCAACCATTGACGCAACGACTCCAGCCGAGAGTCAGCAGCAGTGGTGAAATCCGCAGCAGTGCTCACGTGGGGGCCGGATGGGGGAAACGGTTTCTAGCCGAAATGGCAGACATAATCTAGCGTCTCCAGCGTCTCAATTTCAAAGTTCGAATTGCCCGGTACGCGAAACTGCCCGCCCGTCTTGAAAGTATGCCAATCCGGCGAACCTGCAAATTTCACGCGGCACACGCCGCTGTTGATCTCCATTAACTCCGGGGTGGACGTATTGAAGGTCAGTTTGCCCGGGAGAATCACCCCCACCGTCTTGCGTGCGCCGTCCGCAAACAAAACGGTGTGGCTGACGCATTTTCCGTCGAAATAAACATTGGCCTTTTTGATGATGCTGACGTTGTCGAATCGTGACATGAAAAAATTATCCGGAAGTGAAATGAATGACGAATGGTAGCAAATACCGCTGCGTGGACGGAACTTGGTGATAACGGCGGGAAGGCGGAGGGCTACAAAAACAATCCAGGCAAATCCACGCTGGAACGTTCTCCAAGCGCGTCGAAATTGGACGCAAGCCAGATCCCGGCGCGTTGCCGGCCTTCATCCCGCAAATGGCCTAGAAACGAGGGCAGGGTATTGTAATGGCTGCCGGCGCCGAGTTTCTGCATCATGTCATTGGCCTCGATGATGTGCAGGCGCAGCTGGCGTAGACGACGCTCAAGCTTACCGCCCGGAAACCAGCTTTGTTCAATCTGCTCCTTGCACAATGTGATGGCGCGCATCTCGCGCAGAAACGCGGTATTAAAACTGATTTCCTGCTGGCGGCGGCGTATGCCGGCCACCGTGGTCGGCACTTTTTTCCGTTCCAGCGGCTCGAGCATGATGACGGTGATGTCGGGACAGTTGACGTTGAAAATCAGCGGGAAGAGCGGTGGATTGCCGGCATAGCCGCCATCCCAATAATGCTGGCCGTCGATCTCGATCGCGTGATGCAAGGACGGCAGACAGGCGGAAGCCAGCACCGCGTCGAGCGAAAGCTCGTGGTTTTCAAAGACACGAATCTTGCCCGTCTGGACATTGGTGGCGCTGATGAACACGCGGATGGCGTTCTTGCTGCGCAGGCGATCGAAATCCACCAACGGCGCCAGGACATCCTTGATGGGGTTCAGCCCCAGCGGATTCATCTCATACGGCGACCAGACCTGGTACAAATCAAGATAAGACTTCAAGGCGGGCAGGGGTGAAGCGGTCTTCCGCCAGGCCGCGAGCGGGTGCGCTGCCTGAGCACCGAGCGAACTGAGTTCGGCGATTCCGGTCCAGAACTGGTGGAGGGCGGTGCGCGCCGCTTCCGGCCCGCCGCAAGCCAGGCCGTGGGCCAGCACCACCGCATTGATGGCGCCGGAACTGGTGCCGCTGACGCCGTCAATGCAGATGTGATTGTCTTCGAGCAGACGGTCGAGCACGCCCCAGGTAAATGCACCATGCGAACCGCCGCCCTGCAGGGCGAGGCTGGTGCTCTTAAGGTTGTTATTCGGGATCATCCAAACATCATATTGCAGTGCAGCAAATACCACAACGCCATTCGGGATATTAGTGCGTACTTATTGACCAACTATATGATGGGACAACCGTTTTATTTACTTAAACGAATAATTGCGAGCGCCGGTTTGCGCCCAACGGCGGGATCAGTTGAAATACGTCCACAAGAACCGATTTCGCAACCACTCATGCCAAAAATCAAATCCTCCAGCGCGGCCAAATCGCCGACGCCGGCGTCATCTGGTGTACTGATTCTGGGCCGGGCCGTCATTGAAACGGAAGCGGCGGCCATTGGTGCGCTGGCGACACGGGTGGATGAGAATTTTGCCGCTGCGGTGCGCTGCATGCTCACCTGCACGGGCCGCATCGTGGTCATCGGCATGGGCAAGAGCGGCCACATCGGCGGCAAGATCGCCGCGACACTTGCCAGCACCGGCACGCCCGCCTTTTTTGTACACCCCGGCGAGGCCAGCCACGGCGACATGGGCATGATCACGGCCAAGGATGTCGTGCTGGCATTATCAAATTCCGGCGAGACCACCGAATTGCTGGTGCTGCTGCCGCAGATCAAGCGGCTGGGTGTGCCATTAATCGCGCTGACCGGCAGCCCCGCCTCCACGCTCGGAAGGGCGGCAACCGTCGTGATCAATGTCTCGGTGGCGCAGGAGGCCTGCCCGCTCGGTCTGGCGCCGACGTCCAGTACCACAGCGGCGCTGGCGATGGGCGACGCGCTGGCGGTGGCGCTGCTCGACGCGCGCGGTTTTTCACCGGAGGATTTCGCCCAGGCGCATCCGGGCGGCAGTCTCGGACGGCGTTTGCTGCTCAGGATCAGCGACATCATGCACACCGGCGATGACATGCCGGCGGTGGCGGAGGATACGCTGCTGCGCGACGCGCTGATGGTGATGACGCAGAAAGGCCTGGGCATGACGGCGGTGGTGGACGGGAACCGCCGCGTGCTGGGCGTGTTCACCGACGGCGATCTGCGCCGGGCGCTGGATGGCGGCATCGATGTGCACCGCGTGCGGGTGGGCGGGGTCATGACGCGCAACGGCAAGACCGCGCGCGCCGATCAACTGGCGGCCGAGGCGCTGGCGCTGATGCAAAAACACAAGATCAACGCGCTCCTGATTGTCGACGACCGGCAAACGCTGCAAGGCGTGCTCAACATGCATGACCTGCTGCGCGCGGGGGTGGTGTGAGCAAAGGAGGCAAGGCGCTGCGCAAACGCGCCGCGGCGATCAAACTGGTGGTGTTCGACGTGGATGGCACGCTCACCGACGGTGGCCTGGTGCTCGGCCCCAACGGCCAGGAATTCAAGGTATTCCACGTCCGCGACGGCCAGGGGATGGTGATGTTGCGCGAGGCGGGGCTGGAGGTGGCGATTGTCACCAGCCGCAGTTCCGAGGTCGTGGCCGATCGCATGCGCGCGCTGGGCATCCGCTACGTGTACCAGGGCTACAGCGACAAGCTGTCGATATTTCAGGAGTTACTGACGGCGTTGAATCTGCGGCCGGTGCAGTGTGCCTGTGTCGGCGATGATCTGACTGATCTGCCGCTGCTGACGCGCGCCGGGCTGGCGGTGGCCGTGGCCGACGCGCACCCGGCGGTGCTTGACAGCGCCCACTGGTGCACGCAATTGCCGGGTGGCCGGGGCGCGGCGCGCGAGGTGTGTGATTTCATACTGGATGCCCAGGGGCGCCTGGCCGCCATGACCGCAAGATATGCGGGTGGCAAATTCTGATGCCGATCGACCATGTGGCGTGATTTAGCGCGGCGCCACGGTGTGCAACTGGCGTTGCTGGTGGCGGTGCTGCTGACCGGCTGGTGGCTGTACGACCTCGATCGTGAAGCCATGCGCGCCAAGGCGTTGAAAACGCATGAGCCGGATTATTTCATGGAAAATTTTGTACGCACACAGCTGGACACCGCGGGGCAGAAGAAACACCGCCTGCAGGCCAAAATGATGCTGCACTATCCCGATGATGGCAGCACCGAGCTGGTTCAACCGCTGCTGGAAGTCTACAATGCCGACGGCCCGCCCTGGCACGTCAAGTCGGAACGCGGTTGGATCAGCGCGAAACACGATCTGGTATTGTTGCGGGGCGAGGTGCAGATTTGGCGCGAGACCGCGGGTGGCGCGCGCGATTTCGAGGTGCTGACGCGCGATGTGCGCGTACTGCCCGATGATCGTTACGCCGAGACCGCGCAGCCCGCAATCATCCGCTCGCCGAGCGCCGAATATCACGCCGTGGGCATGCGGGCATGGCTCGACGAAAACCGGCTGGAACTGCTGAAGCAGGTGCGAGGACATCATGAAGTCCATGCGAATGCGTCGTAAATCCGCGTGGTGGCTGTGTCTCTGGATGGCGTGGGGAGCCGCCCATGCCCTGTCCACCGACAAGGACCAACCCATAGAAATCGAAGCGGACACCGCGCAACTCGACAAGGGCAAACAGGTGACGATATACACCGGCAATGTCGTGGTGGTTCAGGGCAGCATCCGCATGACCGGAGACAAACTGACGGTATATTACGATGACAGCCAGCAACTCAAAGACGCCTTCCTCGACGGCCATCCGGCCTATTTCAAGCAGCGTCCGGATGGCAAAAAGGAGGATTTCGAAGGCTGGGCGCTCAAGATGGAATATCACGCCAAGGAAAATCTGCTGCACTTGATCGATCAGGCCAAACTCAAGCAGGGCGATCAGGTCATGACCGGCGCCCGTATCAGCTACGATACCCAAAACAGCGTGCTCACCGCCCGCGGCGCGGCCGCCGTCAAGACCGGCCCAGAAACCGGCAAGGCCGGCGCGCCGTCCGGCCGCGTAAAGATCATCATCCCGCCCAAGAAGAAACCCTGACGCATGAGCGTATTGGCCGCCCGCCATCTCAGCAAGAAATACAAACAGCGCGAGGTGGTGAAGGATGTCAGTCTCACGATCCAGGATGGTGAGGTTGTCGGTCTGCTGGGGCCGAACGGCGCCGGAAAGACCACCAGCTTTTACATGATCGTCGGACTGGTGCCGTGCGACGAAGGCACCATCCATCTGGATGACCATGATCTGACCCGGCTGCCCATCGACCGCCGCGCCCGGCTGGGTCTCGGCTATCTGCCGCAAGAGGCCTCAATATTCCGCAAACTGACGGTCGAGGAAAACCTGCTGGCGGTGTTGCAGGTGGTGCCGGGATTGTCCCCCGAACAACAAAGGCGGCAGATGGAGGAACTGCTGCGCGAATTCCATCTGGAGACGGTACGCAGATCCCAGGGCGTGAGTCTTTCAGGCGGCGAGCGGCGCCGCGTCGAGATCGCGCGGGCATTGGCCCTGCGGCCGCGGTTTCTGCTGCTGGACGAACCCTTCGCCGGCGTCGATCCGATCTCAGTCAACGGCATACAGGAGATCATCCGGAAGCTTTCAGGCAAAGGCATCGGCGTGCTGGTCACCGATCACAACGTGCGCGAGACGCTGACCATCTGCCACCGCGCCTACATCGTCAACGAAGGGCGCATTATCGCCGAGGGCGGCCCGAAAACCATCCTTGAACACAAGCAGGTCCGAGACGTATATCTCGGCGACGGATTCCGCATGTAATTGATTGTTAATGTAAATTCAAATCAATAGTCGAGAGGTGCAGCGCAGTATGCATTTCTCATGCCTGTTGCTGTTTTTGAGCTAAACTAAAAGTATAAAATAAGCTCAAAACAGAAAATCACCCAACGATAAAAAACAGGCGGCGCGCGGCGACATGAAGCAGTCCATTCAACTCCGGTTGGGCCACAGTCTGACCATGACACCGCAATTGCAACAGGCGATCCGGCTGTTGCAATTGTCGAGCATGGAATTAAGCGCCGAGATTCAACAGGCGCTGGAATCCAACATGATGTTGGAAATGGCCGATGATGAAAACGAACCGGCGGCCGCGGATTCAAATAACGGCGGGGAGCATGTGGCTGATGCCGCCGCCCCGGCGTCTTCTCCGGAGACGGAACCGGCGGCCGAATCACGGACGGAATGGGAGTCTGAAGTCGATCGTTCCGCGCCTGCCGAGGCGTCGTCTGCCGAGGAATCGGAAACAGATTCTGAAACGGCCCGTGAAAGAGAAATTCCCGATGATCTGCCCGTGGATACAGCCTGGGATGATATTTACGACGGCACGCCAGTGCGCACGCCATCAGGCGGCGAGGCGGATTCGGAATGGGAGGAACAGCGATGCGCCGCCGAGTCGCTCAGGGATCACTTGTCCTGGCAGCTCAACGTGACGCCGATGAATGAATCCGACCGCGCCATCGCCGTTGCGGTCATCGACGCCATCAACGCCGATGGTTACCTGACCGCCACGCCCGAGGAGATCAAGGAGACACTGGGACCGGACAGCAGCGTGGAGCTCGATGAAGTCGTCGCGGTCATCAAGCATATCCAGCAGTTTGATCCGCCCGGCGTGGCCGCCCGCGATCTGGGGGAGTCGCTGCGCCTGCAGTTGGATCAGTGTCCGCCGGAGATGCCATGGCTGGCCGAGGCCCGGAAGCTGGTCAACGAACATCTGGCCCTGCTGGCAGAGCGTGATTTCCAGCAGCTCATGCGGCGCCTGAAACTGACGCGCGAGGAATTACAGCAGGTGGTGGCGCTCATCCAGACCCTCGACCCCCGCCCCGGCACCCGCTACAGCAGCGAGGCAGTGGAGTACGTCACGCCGGACGTCTATGTGCGCAAAAAAAACGGCGCCTGGCTGGTCGAACTCAACCCGGATCTGCTGCCCAATCTACGCATCAATCGGCGCTATGCCGCCATGATCCGGCGCGCCGACAACAGCCCCGATAACGCCTCGCTGCGCGCCCATCTGCAGGAGGCGCGCTGGTTCATCAAAAGCCTGCAGAGCCGCGGCGAAACCCTGCTCAAAGTCGCCACCGCCATCGTCGAGCGCCAGCGGGCCTTCCTCGAGCACGGCCCGGAGGCGATGAAGCCGCTGGTGCTTGCGGACATCGCCGAGGCACTGGGCCTGCACGAATCCACCATCTCGCGCGTGACCACGCGCAAATACATGCACACTCCGCGCGGTATTTACGAACTCAAATACTTTTTCTCCAGTCACGTCAGCACCGCCGGCGGCGGCGAGGCCTCCTCCACCGCCATCCGCGCCGTGATTAAGAAACTGATCGACGCCGAGACACCGTCAAAACCCTTGAGTGACAGCGCGCTTGCGAAGATATTGACGGAGCAGGGCGTCAACGTGGCCCGCCGCACGGTGGCGAAATACCGCGAGGCGATGAACATCGCGCCGTCGCACGAACGCAAGCGGCTGACTTGAAATTTAATTCACGGATAACAAATGAGGAAACAACAATGCGCATCAATCTGACCGGCAGCCATCTCGAGGTGACCCCCGCGCTGCGCGAATACGTGCAGGACAAATTCGCCCGTGTCGAGCGGCATTTTGATCATGTCACGGCCATCCACATCATCCTGGCGGTGGAGAAGCAGCGGCACAAGGCGGAGGCGGAACTGCATGTCAGCGGCGCCAATCTGTACGCCGGTGCCGAACACGACGACATGTACGCCGCCATCGATCTCATGATGGACAAGCTCGACCGGCAGGTGAAGAAGCACAAGGAAAAACTCACCGATCACCACCGCCGCGAGGCCAGAAGGCGCTGATGCCGGAGACAATCGATCATGGGCCCCAAACGGCTGGTCGTGATTTCAGGGCTGTCCGGCGCCGGCAAGACCGAGGCGCTGCACACCCTGGAAGACACGGGTTTCTATTGTGTCGACAACCTGCCGCTGGGGTTTCTGGCGGAATTCGCGGGCGAGGTCGCCGCCAGCCGCTGGCCAGGCTATCAACAGGTGGCGGTGGGCATCGATGCGCGCAGTGCGGTGGAAAATCTCACCGGCCTTCCGCCTGCGCTGCGGCAACTGAAGTCCGCTGCCCTGGCGGTGGAACTTGTCTTCATTGAGGCCAGCGATGAGATACTGCTTAAACGCTTCAGCGAAACACGACGGCGGCACCCGTTATCGGGCGAAAGTCTGCCGCTTCCGGGCGCCATCGCCGCGGAGCGGGAACGGCTGGCGCCGCTGGCCGAGTACGCCGATCTGCGCGTAGATACCAGCGCCATGCACGTCCACCGGCTGCGCGAATGGGTTCGGGAACGAGTGGCCCGTCGCGTTGTCGGACGGTTATCGCTGCAATTGCTGTCCTTCGGCTATAAAAACGGGGTGCCGCCGGAATCGGATTTTGTTTTCGATGCGCGGGGCCTGCCCAATCCGCACTGGGAGGCGGAATTGCGCGATCGATCTGGTCTGGATGCGGAGGTGCGGGCGTTTCTGGACGCCTCCCCGCTGGCGCAGGAGCTGGCGGAGCAAATCGGGCGATTCATGCTGGCTTGGATACCGCGGTTTGAAGCGGAAGATCGGCCCTATTTGACCGTGGCGGTGGGCTGCACTGGCGGCCGCCACCGTTCGGTCTATGTGACGGAACGCCTGGCCGAGTCCCTGCGCGACGGTGGCCGTGCGGTGCTCATCAGTCACCGCGATTTGTAAATCGTGCTTAACATGACGAAGAGAGAATGAAAATGATGCGGCAGACGGTGATGATCAGCAACAAGCTCGGGCTGCATGCCCGTGCCGCCGCCAAGTTCGTGCAGCTGGCCTCCAGCATGGCCAGCGATATCAAGGTACTGCGCGCGGGCCGCGAAGTGGACGGCAAGAGCATCATGGGCATGATGATGCTGGCGGTGGGCCAGGGCGTGGCCATCGAAATCACCGCCAACGGTCCCGACGAGGAACGGGCCCTCAATGAACTCACGCGGCTGGTGCAGGCGCGCTTCGGGGAGGAGCAATGAGTTTCACGATGCACGGCGTCGGCGTCTCCCGCGGGATCGTCATCGGCCGCGTACATCTGCTCGAGCGCAATCAGCTGGAGGTCACGGAGTACGCCATCCCGCGCGAGCAGGTCAACACGGAAATACTGCGCTTGCAAAACGCCATCACCGCCGCCCGCTTGCAGCTGCGAACGGTCCGCGAGCACATCCCGCGGGGCGCGGCGGCGGATGTCGCCGCCTTCATCGATACGCACCTGATGATGCTGGAAGACTCCTCGCTGACACAGGAGCCGGTGCGGCTGATCGCCGAGTTGCGCTGTAACGCGGAGTGGGCGCTCAAGTTGCAGCGCGACGCCCTGGTTGCGGTGTTCGACGAGATGGAGGACCCCTATCTGCGCAGCCGGCGCGATGACGTCGATCACGTGGTCAATCGTATCCAGCGCATTCTGTTGAACCACGGCCCGCTCAGGCACGAGACGCCGGACGAACGCCTGAAAGACTGCATCATCCTTTCCGATGACCTGACGCCCGCCGACACCGTGCTGTTGCAGCATCATGGCATCGCCGCCTTCATCACCGAGTACGGCGGCCCCACCTCGCACACGGCAATCCTGGCCCGCAGCCTCGGCATACCCGCCATCGTCGGCCTGCACCAGGCGCGCCGCTACATCCGCGACGAGGAGCAGGTCGTCGTGGACGGCACCCAGGGCGTCGTTGTCGTCGATCCGGATGATGCGCTGCTGGCCTACTACCGGGAGGGACAGGAACAAGAGCGTCGCTACTTCGCCGAACTGATCAAGCTCAAGGAGGCGCCGGCGATCACGGCCGACGGCGTCGCCGTCGAGTTGCACGCCAATATCGAACTGCCCTCGGATTTCGAGGCCGTGCGCCGGGTAGGCGCCAAGGGCGTGGGGCTGTATCGCACCGAGTATCTGTTCATGAATCGTGAGGCGCCGCCGGACGAGGCGGAGCAGTATGAAAACTACCGCGAGATGATCAGCCAACTCAATGGCATCCCCGTCACCATACGCACGCTGGATCTGGGCGCTGATAAGGCCGTTAATGGCGGCAACCAGGACCGTCCGCTGGCCGCCAATCCCGCGCTGGGTCTGCGCGCTGTGCGGCTGTGTCTGAAGGATGCCGCGCTGTTCCGTCCGCAGCTGCGCGCCATTCTGCGCGCCTCGGCATCGGGGCCGGTGCGATTGCTGATTCCCATGTTGTCGATGGTGCAGGAGGTCGAGCAGGTACTGGGCATGCTGCGCGAAATCCGGGAGGAATTTGACCGCCACGGCGTCGCCCATGATCGGAACATGCCGGTCGGCGGCATGATCGAGGTGCCCGCCGCCGCCGTCTGTGCCGACGTGTTCGCGCGCCAGCTGGATTTTCTATCCATCGGCACCAACGATCTCATCCAGTACACGATGGCCATCGACCGGGTGAATGATGAGGTCAATTATCTCTATGAACCGCTGCATCCGGGCGTGCTGCGTCTCATCCGGGCCACCATCCAGGCCGGCGAGCAATACGGCAAGCCGGTGGGACTCTGTGGTGAGATGGCGAGCGATCCGCGCTACGTGCGCCTGCTGCTGGCCCTGGGCCTGCGGGAATTCAGCGTCCATCCCGCTGCGTTGCTGGAAGTCAAGCACATCATTCAGCAAACGAATCTGAAATCTCTGGCGGGGTTGAGCGCCCGCGTCCTCGGCTGCGCCACCGGCGCGGAGATTGCCGCCCTCCTGAATGACATCAATTCACCGCCCGTCGTAAGCGGCGTGGCGGCGTGAATTATATTGAAGGCCGGCTGGAAAATTCAGCGGCGCAGGATGTCATCGCCCACGTCTTCCTGAAGCGCCTCCGCCAGGCGTTTCCGCTCCCGGTATTCCTCTATGCGTTGCCTGGAAGTTTTTGCGCAACCCGCGCCCGGCGCCAGCGATGCCCCCTCGATATCACCGAGACCGTCATCGCCATCGTACTCTTCATCCTGCCACGAGCTGATCTTGGGCTCTGGTTCCGACGGGATTTTTTTCCCCATCCGGCGTTCCTCCACACGCATCTTTTACGTTTGAAGAACAGCGAATGTTAATTATCTAGAACAAAAAGACCTGCTTGTAAAGTGGCATGATTGCCACAGGATGAAAAATGCAAAGCAGCGCACATTAACGGTGCGGGATTAACGCCGGACTATTCCCAACTGAAGATGACCCACTGAGGGATGACGAAATTGGAATAGAGCTGACTCATGCGGCTTTCCAGCACCCCGTTGCCATCGGTGTCGAACAGGTAATACGGTTTGCCGATCTTGGGCGTGATCTTGACGTACTGGAGGCGGCCGCCGACCTTGTGTTCCTCCACTTTGGCGCCGCCCTTGACGTCGCGCTCGACCTGCTCCGGGCTGATGGTCACTTCCGGCTCCAGCGCCACGCCGCTTTGCACCGCGGGGGGTGGCGGAGGCGCGGCGTCGGGCAACGCCTCCAACGGTTGTGACTCCTCCGCAGTCAGGTGCGTGGTTGACGCCAGCAGGGTTGCCAATAAAATCGAGTGCAAACGCATGGGCATGCTCTTTAGTATTTGTTTAGTCAGTGAAACACCATCCGCCTCGTTGGAGAATGGTCAGCAACTTCCAGCCGCCCTTATATGTGGGGAGAAAGCGGCAATTCAAGATAGGATAGCATCGATCACTTCCGGCGGTTTGTCCAATGCAGCAGCGTCGATGTACGGGGAAGAGGGAGAAACGACACAGATGACGGCCAAACCCACGCTGGCGCTGGTCGATGGTTCATCCTACCTCTATCGGGCCTTTCACGCGCTTCCGGCGCTGACCACGTCAACCGGCCAGCCGACCGGCGCCATCCACGGCGTCATCGCCATGCTGCGGCGGCTGATCAAGGATCACGCCCCCGCCTGTATGGCCGTGGTATTCGATGCGCGCGGCCCGACCTTCCGCGACGATCTGTACCCCGCCTACAAGGCCAACCGCGCGCCCATGCCGGATGAGTTGGGCGCGCAGGTCGAGCCGTTGCACGCCATCATCCGCGCGCTGGGGCTGCCGCTGATCTCGGTGGAAGGCGTGGAGGCGGATGACGTAATCGGCACGCTTGCCACGCAGGCGCATGCCGCCGGCATGAAGACGCTGATCGCCACCGGCGACAAGGACATGGCGCAACTGGTGACGGACGATATCGTGCTGGTCAACACCATGGACAATTCCACCCTCGACCCCGCCGGCGTGCAGACCAAATTCGGCGTCGCACCGGCGCAGATGATTGATTACCTGACCCTGATCGGGGACAGCTCGGACAACGTGCCCGGCGTGCCCAAGGTCGGCCCCAAGACCGCCGTCAAATGGCTGGCGGACTATGTGACGCTCGACAACCTCACCGCCCATGCCGCGGAGATCGGCGGCAAGGTGGGCGAAAATCTGCGCGCAAGCCTGGGTCAATTGCCGCTGTCACGCCAGCTCCTTACCATCAAGCGAGATGTGCCGTTGCCCTTTGAACCGCGGGATTTGACGCCGGCGCCGCCGGATACGCAAACGCTGCGCGAGTGGTATACAAAACTGGAGTTCAAAACCTGGTTGAACGAACTGCTGGGCGGCGGTTCGCCGGCGTCAAGCCCGGCACTGGAGGCATCACCCTCTGCGATTGCCGCCCCGCCGCCGTCTGCACCCGTCAAATATGATTGCGTGCTCACACGAGAGGATTTTGCGCGCTGGCTCGAGCGGTTGCGGCAGGCGGAGTTGTTCGCATTCGATACCGAGACCACCAGCCTGGACTACATGCAGGCGCGCGTCGTTGGCGTTTCCTTTGCGGTCGAACCCGACCAAGCTGCTTATGTGCCCTTGGCGCATGACTATGCCGGCGTGCCGGATCAAATTGATCGGGAGTGGGCGCTGGCTCAATTGCGGCCGCTGCTCGAAGACACCGGCAGGCCCAAGCTGGGACAGCATCTCAAGTACGACCGCAACGTGCTGTCACATCACGGCATCCTGCTTGCCGGCATCCGGCATGATTCCATGCTGGAGTCCTACGTGCTGGACAGCACGGCGACGCGCCATGATCTCGATTCTCTCGCGCTCAAATATCTGGGCCATCGCACCATCCATTTCGAGGATGTCGCTGGGAAGGGCGCCAATCAGATCACCTTCAATCAAGTGCCCGTGGAACAGGCCGCGCCCTATGCCGCCGAGGACGCCGACGTGAGTTTGAAGCTGCATCGGCACTTGTGGCCGCGCCTTGAGGCGGAGCCCGCCTTGAGGAGGCTGTACGAAGAAATCGAAATCCCGCTCATTCCCGTGCTCTCGCGCATGGAATTGACCGGCGTGGCGATCGACACCGCCATGCTGGCGCGGCAGGGCGCGGAACTGGCCCAACGCATGCGGGAGGTCGAGGAGGCCGCCTACAAGGCGGCGGGTCAGCCGTTCAATCTGGGATCGCCCAAGCAGATCCAGCAAATCCTCTTCGAAAAGCTCAACATCCCGCCGCTGGAGAAGACGCCAGGCGGCCAGCCGTCCACTGCCGAGTCCGTGCTCGCCGAACTGGCGCAGGAACACAAACTGCCCGGCCTCATCCTGGAGCATCGATCCTTGAGCAAGCTCAAATCGACCTACACCGACACCCTGCCGCTGCAGGTTTCTCCAGCCACGGGCCGCGTGCATACGAGTTATCATCAGGCGGTGGCCGCCACCGGCCGGCTGTCCTCCTCCGATCCCAATCTGCAAAACATCCCCATCCGCACCGAGGAGGGCCGCCGCATCCGTCAGGCGTTCGTCGCGCCAGCGGGGCATGTGCTGCTGGCCGCGGATTACTCCCAGATTGAACTGCGCATCATGGCGCACCTGTCCGGCGATCGCGGGCTGATCGAGGCCTTCGCGCGCGGCGAGGACATCCATCGCGCCACGGCGGCGGAGGTGTTCGGTCTGCCGCCCGCGCAGGTCAGCGACGATCAGCGCCGTGCCGCCAAGGCCATCAATTTCGGCCTGATTTACGGCATGTCCGCCTTCGGACTCGCCCGCCAGCTCGGCATCGAACGCGGCGCGGCGCAACAGTATGTTGATCTTTACTTCACCCGCTATCCGGGCGTGAAGGCATACATGGAGCGCACGCGCGAACAGGCCCGGGAACGCGGCTTTGTGGAAACCCTGTTCGGCCGCCGCCTTTATCTCCCGGATATCCGTTCGCGCAACAATCCCCGCCGCCAGTACGCCGAGCGCACCGCCATCAACGCACCCATGCAGGGATCGGCGGCGGATATCATCAAACGGGCGATGATCAGCGTCGATCGATGGCTGACGCAAAGCCGAATACCGGCGCGGATGATCATGCAGGTGCACGATGAATTGGTGCTGGAGGTGGCAGCGGGCGCCGCCGCCGAGGTGGCGGGAAAATTACGCGAGTTAATGAGTGGCGCGGCATCATTGTCGATACCATTGGTGGTCGATGTCGGCACCGGCGCCAACTGGGACGAGGCGCATTAATTCATCAGTTACCCATGTTGTGATGCAATGTATGACAGCCGTGTGACTGCTTGACGCGGAGACGAAAAAAGCGGAGGCTAAAGGTTAATGAAATGCACAAGTTAAAATCCGTGCTACGCTTTATATAACCACACCAACATCAACAACAAAGGCGCGAATCCACCTCTCGCTTTTTCGCCGCACCCAACCGCTTTTATTTGAGTACAACCATCGCGTCGCCGCATGCTGCTCATACCGGCCATTGATATCAAGGATGGAAAGTGCGTCCGCCTGCGCCAGGGTCGGATGAACGATGACACCGTTTATTCCGAGGATCCGGCGGCGATGGCGGCGCGCTGGATCGCGGCCGGCGCGCGGCGGCTGCACATCGTGGATTTGAACGGCGCGGCCAAGGGCAGGCCGGTCAACGCCGAGATCATCCATCGTATCTGCGCCACGCACCCCGACATCCCCATCCAGGTCGGCGGCGGCATCCGCGATGAGGACACCATACAGCAATACCTCGACGCGGGCGTGAGTTACGTGATTTTGGGCACCAAGGCGGTGACGGCACCGCACTTCGTGGCCGACATGTGCATGGAATTTCCCAGCCATATCATCGTGGGCCTGGATGTCCGCGACGGCAAGGTGGCGATCGACGGCTGGTCCAAGCTGTCGCGGCACGATGCCGTCGATCTGGCGAAAAAATTCGAACAGGACGGCATCGCCGCCATCATTTACACAGATATCAGCCGCGACGGCATGTTGAACGGCATCAGCCTGGAATCGACGGTGGCCTTTGCCCGCGAACTGGCCGTCCCCGTCATTGCCTCCGGGGGGCTCACCAATCTGGAGGACATCAAGGCGTTGTGCCGGGTCGAGGGCGAGGGCATTGCCGGCGCCATCACCGGCCGCGCCATCTACGAAGGGTCGCTCGATTTCGCCGCCGCGCAAAAGCTCGCGGATCGGCTCGGTAAAGCCGGGTAAGACCCCGCTGCCTGACCCGGACACGTTGATGGCCCTGGCCAAACGCATCATCCCCTGTCTCGACGTGGACGCCGGCCGCGTCGTCAAGGGCGTAAGATTTGTCGACATCCGCGATGCCGGCGATCCGGTGGAGATCGCCCGCCGCTACGATGAACAGGGCGCCGATGAGATCGCCTTTCTCGATATCACCGCCAGCAGCGATGACCGCGAGACCCTGATGCACGTGGTGGAGGCGGTGGCCGCGCAGGTTTTCATTCCGCTGACCGTGGGCGGCGGCATCCGCAGCGTGGAGGATGTCCGGCGGCTGCTGAATGCCGGCGCCGACAAGGTCAGCATAAACACCGCCGCGGTCGCCCGGCCCGAATTGATCGCCGAGGCCTCCGCGCATTTCGGGGCGCAGTGTATCGTGGTGGCCATCGACGCCCGCCGCGCCGCGGGTGCGGGAACGCCGCCGCGTTGGGAGGTGTACACGCACGGTGGCCGGCGGCCGACGGGACTCGATGCGGTGGCGTGGGCGCAGAAAATGAACGCGTTCGGCGCCGGGGAAATCCTGCTGACCAGCATGGATCGGGACGGTACGCGCGATGGTTTTGACCTGGCGCTGACCCGCGCCGTCTCGGATGCGGTCGGCATCCCGGTCATCGCTTCCGGCGGCGTGGGTGGGTTACAGCACCTGGCCGATGGGGTTACGATGGGCCATGCCGACGCCGTGCTGGCGGCGAGCATCTTCCATTTTGGCGAATACACCATCGGGGATGCCAAACGCCACATGGCGGCGGCGGGTATTCCGGTGCGGTTGTAAGTAAACTCTGAATCAGTCCATCCCGGACTTTTCGGAGTCGGGAAACAAAAAACGTGGTTTTTGTTTCCCTTCCGTTTCTCAATGGACCCAAACCATGTCATGGCTTGATGCGGTGAAGTGGAATCCCGACGGCCTCGTGCCGGCGATCGCCCAGGAGGTGAAGACGGGCCGGGTGTTGACGCTCGCCTGGATGAACCGGGAGGCCCTGCGCTTGACGCTTGATGAGGGGCGCGCGGTGTACTGGTCGCGTTCGCGTCGGAAACTGTGGCGCAAAGGCGAGGAATCCGGCCATGTGCAGACCGTGCACGAGATTCGCCTCGATTGCGACAACGATGCTATCCTGTTGCATGTGACGCAGCAGGACGGCATCGCCTGCCACACCGGGCGGCACAGCTGCTTCTTTCAGCGGCTGGAAAACGGCGCGTGGGTGAACGCCGATCCCGTCATTGATGCCCGCAAATCTTCCACTTGAACTGGAGATATTCCATGCGACTACGCCACTTGTTTCATTGGATGATGCTGATGTTCGCGGCGGCGGTGCTGCATTCCGTCCCGGTGCGCGCCGACGATGAACAGAGCGCCAAGGTGCGGGAGGCTGATGAAGTCATGGGAGAGATCATGGCCATACCGGAGAGCAGCATTCCGCCTGCGTTGCTCGCCGAGGCGCACGCCATCGCCATCATTCCCAGCGTACTCAAGGCCGGGTTTATCGTCGGCGGCCGTTTTGGCAAGGGGGTTGTGATGGTGCGCGGCAAGGCGGGCTGGAGTGACCCCGTGTTTCTGACGCTGGCCGGCGGCAGTTTTGGCTGGCAGATCGGCGCGCAGGCCGCGGACGTGATCCTGGTGTTCAAGAACCGCCGCGGGCTGGACAGCCTGGTCAACGGTAAATTCACACTGGGGGCGGATGCCGCGGTATCGGCCGGGCCGGTCGGTCGCAATGCGGCGGCGGCCACCGACGTGCAGTTGAAATCCGAAATTTATTCCTATTCGCGCAGTCGCGGCCTGTTTGCGGGCGTGGCGCTGGACGGCTCGGTGCTGGACATCGACAAGGATGCAGATGCCGCCTATTACGGCAAGGCCGGGATAACGGCGACGGAGATATTCGACGGCAACGCGCCCAAACACCCCGCTGATTCCCAGAAGCTCAAGTCCACATTGGGAAAATACGCACGCTGAGTGTGGATACGACATTGGACAAACTGGCGGAGGTTCTGGAGTCGCGCAAGACGGCGGGCGCCGACACCTCCTACGTTGCCGGTTTGTACCGTCAGGGGCTGGATGCCATCCTGAAAAAGATGGGCGAGGAAGCGACTGAAACGATCATTGCCGCCAAAAGCGGGAAGCGCGAGGAGATCATTCATGAGACGGCGGACCTGTGGTTCCACACGCTGGTCATGCTGAGCCATTTGAACCTCAAACCGGCGGAGGTGCTGGCGGAACTCGATCGCCGCTTTGGCCGTTCGGGGCTGGAAGAAAAGGCAGCGCGCCAGAAACAGTAGGAGGAAGACTTATGGGCGGATTGAGCATATGGCACTGGCTGATCGTTCTTGCCATCGTGGTTCTGCTGTTTGGCACCAAAAAGCTCAAAAATGTGGGCACGGATCTGGGCGAGGCCATCAAAGGCTTCCGCTCCGCCATGCGTGAAGGCGAGCAGGACGCTGCGGCCCGGAAAACGCCGGAAGGCAAGGTCATCGAGGGCGAAACCGAAAAGAAGGAACCGCCCGCCGGCTGACAGATTGATGTAAAACTATTGCGGAGGCCGTCTGCGTTGTTGCTGCTCGCCCGAAAGCTTGCCGTACTGTCCTGTAGTCTCGCCTTCTCGCTCGCGGCGCCTAGCAGCCGGGCCTCCTCACAACGTTTTACATCAATCTGCCGGGTAAACTGACGGCGCTATTTTATTTTTCTTAGCGGATTTCTCTCATGTTCGGCGTCGGATTCTGGGAACTCATCGTCATCGCCGCAGTGGCGCTGATTGTCTTCGGCCCGGACAAACTGCCGGGTCTGGCGCGTACGGTGGGATTCTGGGCGGGCAGGGCGCGGCGCCAACTGGCCGAGTTCCGCAGGCAGGTCGAGCGCGAGATGGCCTTCGGGGAGATGCAGCGCCTGCAGGAGCAGTTGCGCGCCACGGCCAAAAACACCCCCAGCATTCATCCCGGCGAAACCGCGACAGAATCGGCCGAAAAGAAAGCGGCTGATGAAAAGCCGGCGCCGCAGGAATGACGTGTCGTGAATGAATCCGACGCGCCGCCCGGGGATCAGGAACAATCCCTCATTGCCCACCTGACCGAACTGCGCACGCGCATCATCCGGAGCGGCCTCGCGGTGATCGCGGTGTTCGTGGTGCTGTCGTTTTTCGCCAATTCCCTCTACACGTGGCTGGCGCAGCCGCTGATGAGACTACTGCCGCCGAACACGACCATGATAGCGACCGAGGTCACCGCGCCGTTCTTCGCGCCCTTCAAGCTCGCCGCCGTCGTGTCGCTGTGCGTGGCCATGCCATACGTGCTGTATCAGGCGTGGGCGTTCGTGGCGCCGGGACTGTATCTGCACGAGCGCCGCCTGGCCCTGCCGCTCATCGTCTCCAGCACCACGCTGTTTTATCTGGGCATGGCCTTCGCCTATTACGTCGTCTTCCCGGTGCTGTTCCGGTTCTTTACCCGCACCGCGCCGGCGGGCGTGGCGGTGATGACCGACATCAGCCGTTATCTGGATTTCGTTCTGTCGATGTTTGTCGCCTTCGGTGTGGTGTTCGAGATTCCGGTGGCGACCGTGCTTTTGCTGTCGACGGGCGTCGTCAGCCGCGCGCAACTCATCGCGCTGCGCCCTTATATCATTGTCGGTTGTTTCGTCGTCGGTGCCGTGCTGACGCCGCCGGACGTGCTGTCGCAGGTGATGCTGGCGGTGCCGATGTGGCTTTTGTTCGAGGCGGGCCTGTGGGCGGGCCGGTTCATCCGTTTCCCGGCTTCGACCGACGTATCCACGCGAACAACCGCATCTGAAACCGGATCTCCGGTCAACCCGGAGTAATCAACGCGGACGATCCTCGCGGTACGCTGAATAGAGCATGGCGATGGCGGTGTAGAAGACAACAACCGCCACCAGCCAGCGCACGGTTTCGAGCGGCAGCGACTTGACCATGAAGGCGGCCAGCAGCACCGCCGGCACGCCGCCCAAGGTCAGGCCCAGCGCCGCCTTCAACTGATAGCGGCCGCTGTCGATGAAACGCACGGCGCCCACGGGCATTAAAAAGGCGCAGGAACCCATCATGATTGGAAACGCGGCGCTGGGGTTCATGCCCAGCAGCGCGACCGTAATCATGCATGGCGCATAGAGGCCGATCCCGAGCGTCATCAGCGCGCCCAGCACCAGATTGATCCCGACCGCCAGCCACAGGTGCACTCCCGATAGCGCCAGCGTATCGCCGCCCGCCGGCAATAGGTTGAGATTTTTCATGACGAACAACATCCCGGCGATGGCGAGCGCGATACCCATCCCCAGACGTATCGGACGGCGCGGCCAGCGCGACACGACGCCGGCTCCGAACCAGGCGCCGATCACCGACGCCGCGATCATCGACGCGAGTGTCCGGGCGTCGACCTCGATGATGGCGATGTAAATGAACGCCTGTACAACGGATGGCAGGGTGTGGCCGACGTTGAGCGTGCCGGGAATGAGTTCATCGGGCACCAGCCGGAACAATTTGAACAGCGCCGTAGTGGTGGCGAACGAGCCGATGCCCAGCGTGTCGAAGAAATCCGCCCCCAGACCAATGGCCGTCTGTTTCAGGCCGGTAATCCCGCGGCCCATCCGGTGATCGCCGGCGCGGATCAGGGTGGCCAGCCAGCGGCCACAGAAAATTACAGTGAACAGGGCAAGAATGATGAACAACCAGCTTTTAAGATCAGGGCTCATCCTGGATCCCCGCCCCGTCCGTTCGCCCTGAGCTTGTCGAAGGGTTTCTACGAATGGGCGGGGCGCCTAGGACAGGTTCCGCAAGAAATCTTGAAAGATTCCTCATCGTTTGCCTCATCCTGTCAGCGGCGCAAAAGCCAGAGTAAAAGCGAAATGACAGCGCTGATCAAAAGACACGTTACGATCGGAAAATAAAACCGGAAGCCTTCGCGCTCGATCACAATGTCCCCCGGCAACCTGCCCAATCCCAGTTTCGCGATCCACGGCCAGGCTGCTCCCAACAACAACAAACACACTCCCAGCGCCAGTAGTAATTTTTGCATCTTTACAATGTCCGGACGCCAGCATCAGTGCCCACCAGCAGCACGTCCGCCGGGCGGCGGGCGAAGAGGCCATTGCAGACCACGCCGGTGATTTGATTGATCTCGGATTCCAGCTTCACCGGATCGAGGATTTGCAGGTTGCGCACGTCGAGGATGACGTTGCCGTTGTCGGTGGTGAATCCCTGTCGCAATTCGGGCTGGCCGCCCAGTTTGACCAGTTGCCGGGCGACGTAACTGCGGGCCATGGGAATCACCTCGACCGGCAGCGGAAAGCGGCCCAGTACATCGACCAGCTTGGAATCATCGACGACGCAGACGAACTTGCGGCTGGCCGCCGCCACGATCTTCTCGCGCGTGAGCGCGCCGCCGCCGCCCTTGATAAGCTGCCGGTGGCGGGTGGCCTCATCGGCGCCATCGACGTAAACGCTTAGATCGAACTGCGCGGTCAGATCCACCACAGGGATGTTGTTTTTTTTGAGCAGCGCCGCGGTGGCACTGGAGCTTGCTACCGCGCCGTTGATGCGATGCTTGATGCGCGCGAGCTGAGCGATGAAATAATTGGCCGTGCTGCCGGTGCCCACGCCGATGACCGCGTCATCCTCGATGTAGGCCAGCGCCGCCTCGGCGACCTTTTGCTTTTTCTCGTCCTGGGTCATTGCCATCTTTCCCGGTTTTCGTTACTCAATGTTATTCTAGCAGGGTAATGCAAAACGTTATGAGGAGGACCGGATGCTAGGCGCTGTGAGCGAGAAAGCGAGACAGTACGTAAGCAGTACGGCGAGCTTTCGAGCGAACAGCAACAACGCAGATGGCCTCCGCAATAGTTTTGCATGAGCCTGCTGACCATGATGAATCCCGACTATCCAAAAATGATCAAGGGAGCGCGCGTCTACGACGTGGCGCGCGAAACGCCGCTCGATCGCCTGCCGGAGATATCGCGCCGCTTGGAGAATGAGATCTGGCTCAAGCGCGAAGACCTGCAACCGGTGTTTTCCTACAAATTGCGCGGCGCCTACAATCTGATGGCTTCTTTGCCGGCGGACCAGCGCGCCCGCGGCGTAATCACGGCTTCTGCCGGCAATCACGCCCAGGGCGTGGCGCTGGCGGCGCAAAAAATGGGCGTACCGGCGCTGATCGTGATGCCCAAGACCACGCCGGAGATCAAGGTCGCCGCCGTGCGCCGTCTGGGCGCGGACATCCTGTTGCACGGCAACACCTACGATGAGGCAAGCGAACACGCCCACAAACTCGCGCAAGAGCGCGCGCTGAGCTACATTCCGCCCTACGATCACCCGCTGGTCATCGCCGGCCAGGGCACGGTGGCCATGGAGATCCTGCGCCAGCATCCTCAACCCATCGATGCCGTATTCGTGCCGGTCGGCGGCGGCGGACTTATCGCCGGCGTCGCGGCGTACGTCAAATCGGTGTCGCCGCAGACGCGCGTCATCGGCGTGGAATCGGATGAGGCACCGACGCTGCACGCCGCCATGCGCGCGGGCAAACGCGTGGTGCTGGAGCACATCGGCATCTTCGTGGACGGCGCCGCGGTGCGCCAGATCGGCGAGGAAACCTTTCGCGTGGCGCGCGAGCTGGTGGACGAGGTCCTGCTGGTGAGCAACGATGAGGTCTGCGCCGCGATCAAGGACATCTTCGAGGACACTCGCTCCATCGCCGAGCCCGCCGGTGCGCTGGCACTGGCCGGTTTGAAGCAATACGTGGCCGCGTCAGGAGCGCGCGGGCGCGAACTGGTCGCCATTTTCAGCGGCGCCAACGTCAATTTCGACCGCCTGCGCCACATCGCCGAACTGGCCGAATTGGGCGAACAGCGCGAGGCGCTCCTGGGCGTGACCATCCCGGAGCGCGCCGGCAGTTTCCGCAGGTTCTGCGAGGCGCTGGGGGCGCGCGCCATCACTGAATTCAATTACCGCTACTCCGATCCCAAGGTGGCGCACGTGTTCGTCGGCGTGCGCATCCGGCACGGCGTCGAGGAAAAGGATCAATTGATTGAAACCCTGCGCGGCGAGGGTTATGAGGTGGCCGATTTTTCCGCCGACGAGATGGCGAAGATGCACGTGCGTTACATGGTCGGCGGGCACGGCCGGCAGGTGGAGAATGAGCGCCTGTATCGCTTTGAATTTCCCGAGCGCACCGGCGCGCTGTTGCATTTTCTGACCGAGATGGGCAGCCGCTGGAACATCAGCCTGTTTCATTACCGCAATCATGGCGCCGCCTATGGACGGGTGCTGATGGGCATGCAGGTACCGCCCAAGGAACAGAACGAATTCGAAGCTTTCCTTAAAGGTCTCGGCATGAATCATGCCGAGGAAACCCGCAATCCGGCCTATCAAATGTTCCTGCGCTGACATGAACGAAGCCGCCCTGCGGCGAGCGGTCATCATCACCGCCCGCGCCATCAACGACTCCGGCCTGAACCCCGGCAAGGCCGGCAACGTCAGCGCCCGACTGCGCGGCGGCTTTTTAATCACGCCGACCGGCGTGACTTACGACCTGCTGCGGCCGGCGATGATTGTGCGGATGCTAAGTAACGGCACCGCGCCCGGCGGGCAGCTCAAGCCCTCCAGCGAATGGCGTTTTCATCGCGATGTCTACCGCGCCCGCCCGGAGGTTGGAGCCATCGTGCACGTCCATTCACCTTATGCCACCGCGCTGGCCTGCCAGCGCCGCGGCATCCCGGCGTTTCACTACATGGTGGCGGTGGCAGGGGGTGATTCCATCCGCTGCGCGCCGTACGCCACCTTCGGCACTCAGGCGCTGTCCAATCATGCCGTGCGCGCCTTGCGTGGTCGACGCGCCTGTCTGCTGGCCAATCATGGACTGATCGCCCTGGGGGACGGCCTGCCGTCCGCCTTGGCGCTGGCGGTGGAAGTGGAATTTCTTGCCCGCCAGTACTGTCTCAGTCTACAAGTGGGTGATCCCGTGATGCTCGGCAAACGGGAGATGCGCGTGGTGTTGGAGAAGTTCAAGACCTACGGCAGTCAAGACTGACTGAGGTGGCCATGATGCGCAAACCAGCGGCTGGATGGCTTTTGTTTTTAATGGCGATGTGCGGTCTGGCGGCCTGCGCGTTGAGTCCGCAGACGGTGGACATCGCGCCATCGATCTCCGTCAATCCCGAAACCATTGGACATGAGCGCCGCGTGGCTCTCTCCGTCATCGATGCGCGCGTGCGTCCGGTACTCGGGACGCGCGGCGGCGTTTATGGGGATACCGCCACTCTTTCCCCGAGCGGTGATATCACCGCGGGGGTCAGAAAAGCAGTGGCGGAAGCGCTGGTGACCAAAGGTTTCAAGATTGCAGATGCGCCACCCGCGGATCTGAGTATGCGGATTGAGGTGAACGATGTGGGTTATGCCGGCAAGGGCGCGCCCGTGGTGCGCAAGGTGGGAACAGCCGCGAAGGTGAGCGTGATCGCAAGCCGCGAAGGCAGGGAATATACGAGCCATGCCGCTGTCACCCAGTCCAAGGAAGTGCTGGAGGCGCCGGATGTGGCCGAAAACCAGACCCTCATCAACACCACCCTTTCCAAGGCACTGGAAAAACTGCTCAATGATCCGGGTTTGATGGATTTTCTGCGTTGATGGGCATGCCCCATAGCCGCATGCTTGGGCCTGTTCTACGGAACCTTTCAAAATGAATCAGGACAGAATGACTGCCAAGAGGCGGGAGATGGGCATGCGCTGGATATTCTTATGTATGGGTTTGCTTGCAGGCGCCGGCGGTCTGGCCGCCGACAATCAGGTGCCGTGGACGGAAGCGGTGAAGGCGGCGGATACTGATGGCGACCACCAGATCAGCATGAGCGAAGTCAGTGGATTTTCCCGGCAAAAGGAGTTCAAGGGGTTCCAGGCATTCATGGCCGATCATTTTGTTGATTTCGACACCGATGGCGATGGCAAGGTCAGCGAACAGGAACTGAAGCTCGGCATAGCGAGGCTTGGGATCAGCGAACCGCAATTATCGCAGGGCTTCCGGGAGGGTTTCGCCTTTATGCCCAAGGATTAAAGGGCCTCGCTGCAGAATAGTTACGCCCGCTTTTGTGCCGATTGTCCGTAGTCAGTTCTATATTCAAATACCGCCGCAGAATTTGGTGGCGCCACGAAGGTCGGTGGCCCCACTCGTGACGAACAGTACCGTCAGACGCCCTCAATAATTTGTTAACCCGATGATCTTGATACATTTTGGTGTAAACGAATACAATTGGCATGGGGTTTGTAATAGGGCTGTTAACGGTGGAAGTAACTGCTAAAATGACGAAGTTGTGAAACCCCTGTAAGTTTTACGGCATCGAATTTGGCAGACCGGAAGATGCTTTGGATGGAGAATGACGACGGTAACAAGGGTGGGCCAGTACCGGCGCATTCAGTCACAACCACGGCCCTCGATAGTTTAGGAGAATGAAAATGAAGAAGACTTTGCTTGCAGTCAGCTTGGCCGTGGCGATGTGTGCAATGGGCACGGCGTCGGCCGCGGGTGGTTTCATGCCGTGGTCGAACATGATGAAGGACATTTGGAAGGCCTATGACAAAAATGGCGACGGCAAACTCAGCATGGAGGAGATGGAGGAGATGGATCATGTGCTGGGCCAGGACGTTCCGGGCTTCGCCCCATGGTTCAAGGATCACTTTTCCGACCTCGATGCCAACCACGATGGCGTGGTCGACAAGAAAGAACTTCACAATATGATGGTGAAGATGAGCTGGACGGACAAGGACATGGTCAACGGCTGGTACAAAAACACCGGCTTTATGCCGCTCAATCCCGCCAACAAGCAATAATTTGACAGTAGCGGAAGCCGTTTCCCCGCTTGGTAAAAAGCCCATCCCTACGGATGGGCTTTTTGCTTTTTAAGGCGCGGGATCAATACCAGGCGCCGCTGGCGGCATCAAACATGTCGTGCCTTATCTTTTTGCGCGTTTTGATCAAATCCTGAATCGTCGGCTCACCCTTCATGGCCCGCCGCACGGCGAGTTTCATGGCCTCGTAGTTGTTGCGATAGAGTTCATCCTTGTCCATGTTCTTGTCTTTGGGCGCCCGCGGATCGATCCACACCAGGCACAAAATGCAAAGATCATTCACCTGCTTCTTCGGCAACACCCCCCCGGCGACGCAATCGACCACGGCGTCGGCGATGGCCGACTGTACAACGCCGCCAAACAGGTTGACGTAGGCCTCATCCTGAATGGTCACCTTGGTGGCCATCATGGTGGCGGGGCGGACCTGATGGTTGCAGGCCCGCACGGCGAACATGCAGGTGTGCCCCTTGCTTTGTGCCATCATGTTGGCGAAGGCATGACCGACCGGTCCGCTGACATCACCGATCAGCACCTCCGGCATGGCATCCGTATATTGACCTTCCGAGGCGAACACGGTCGCCTCGCCGCTTTTGAAGATGATCTTTTTGGGCATGGTTCTCTCCGGAATGAGGGATGACAGGTAATTTTGGAGCGCACATTATACCGGGTGACCCCGCCGCCGGTTTCCTGTCGCGCTGGCTTTCGCGCCCCGCATCCGTATAATGGCGGGCCTTTTGCTGATGCCTGTTCCGGGTTTACCTCATGATTGAGAATCTACGCAATATCGCCATCATCGCCCACGTCGATCATGGCAAGACCACGCTGGTCGACAAGCTGCTGCAACAGTCCGGCACGCTCGGCGCGCGCGCCGCCGCGCCGGAGCGCATCATGGACAGCAATGATCTGGAGCGCGAGCGCGGCATCACCATCCTGGCCAAGAACACCACCCTGCAGTGGCGCGATTTCCGCATCAATGTCGTCGATACGCCGGGTCACGCCGATTTCGGCGGCGAGGTGGAACGCATCCTGTCCATGGTGGACTCGGTACTGCTGCTGGTGGACGCCGTCGACGGGCCCATGCCGCAGACCCGCTTCGTGACGCAGAAGGCCTTTGCGCAGGGACTGCGCCCCATCGTGGTGGTCAACAAGGTGGATCGCCCCGGCGCGCGCCCCCACTGGGTGGTGGATCAGACCTTCGATTTGTTCGATCGTCTCGGGGCCAGCGAGGCGCAACTGGATTTTCCCATTGTGTACGCCTCGGCGCTGGAAGGCTGGGCGGTCAAATCGCTCGAGGGCGAACCGCGGACCGACATGACGCCGTTGTTCGAGACGATTATCGAGCATGTGCCGCCACCGCGGGTGCAGATCGACGGGCCGTTCCAGATGCAGATCAGCGCGCTGGATTATTCGAGCTATGTCGGCGCCATCGGCATCGGCCGGGTGACGCGCGGCGCCATCCAGCCGAACACCGCCATTGTGCGGCTCGGAGCCGCCGGCGAACAGCAATCCGGACGCATATTGCAGGTGCTGGGTTTCAGCGGATTGCAACGCGTCGAACGCGCCATCGCCCAGGCGGGCGACATCATCGCCGTCACCGGCATCGAAGGCATACGCATCTCGGACACTCTGTGCGATCCAAAATGCGTGGAGGCGCTGCCGCGGCTGACTGTCGATGAACCGACGGTCGGCATGACATTCCAGGTCAACGATTCGCCTTTCGCCGGCCGTGATGGCAAATATGTCACCAGCCGCCAGATCAGGGAACGGCTGGATCGTGAATTAATTCACAACGTCGCGTTGCGCGTCGAGGACACCGGCGATCCCAGTTCGTTTCTGGTCTCCGGCCGTGGTGAACTGCACCTCGCCATTTTGATCGAGAACATGCGCCGCGAGGGCTATGAACTGGCGGTCGGCCGCCCGCGCGTGATCGTCAAGACCATTGATGGAGTGGTGCACGAGCCCTTTGAACAGCTCGCCATCGATGTGGAACAGCAGCACCAGGGCGCGATCATGGAGCAACTGGGCGCGCGCCGCGGCGATTTCCTCAATATGACACCGGACAGCCGCGGCCGGGTGCGTCTGGAGTATTCCATCCCGGCGCGTGGGCTGATTGGGTTCCGCACCGAGTTCATGACGCTCACCTCCGGCACGGGGTTGATGTATCACTCCTTCGACAGCTACAAACCCGCCAAGGCCGGCGCCATTGGCCAGCGCATAAACGGCGTGCTGATCGCCATCGATCAGGGCCAGGCGCTGGGCTATGCGTTGTTCAATCTCCAGGACCGGGGACGTCTGTTCATCGGCCATGGCGAGGAAGTTTACGAAGGCATGATCATAGGCCAGCATTCGCGTGACAACGATCTGATTGTAAATCCACTCAAGGGCAAGAAGCTGACCAACATCCGCGCCGCGGGGTCGGACGAAAACATCATCCTGACGCCGCCCATCCGCATGGAACTGGAGCAGGCGCTGGAATTCATCGATGACGACGAACTGGTCGAGGTGACTCCCAAGGCCATCCGCCTGCGCAAGAAGAAGCTCAAGGGACACGAGCGCAAGCGCGCCGACCGCGTCGCCGCCGCCTAGCGGGCACGCATGATCGGCCTGTTGCAGCGCGTGACCGAAGCCCGTGTGACCGTCGATGGGCGGACGGCGGGTGAAATCAATTCCGGACTCTTGGTGCTCATCGGCGTGGAGCGCGAGGACACGGAGGTTGATGCCGATCGCCTGCTCGAAAGATTGCTCGGCTATCGCATTTTCCCGGATGCGGAAGGCAAAATGAATCTGAGCGTGCAGGATACGCGCGGCGGCCTGTTGTTGGTGCCACAGTTCACCCTGCCGGCGGACACCCGGAAGGGCATGCGCCCCAGCTTCACGCCCGCCGCGCCACCCGAAGAAGGCAAAAAGCTGTTCGATTATCTGGTGGCGAAGGCCCGCACCGCACATTCGCCGGTGGAAACTGGCGCCTTCGGCACGCACATGCAAATCTCGCTCATCAACGACGGCCCCGTCACTTTCTGGCTGCAAACCAAATAAAAACCCCGCCGGAGCGGGGTTTTTGTTCTTGTCATTAGAATGCGTCTGTTACGACGCCCAATGGCGACGATTGCCGCTGGAGCGACCGCCGGCCGCCCCGCTGTTCCTGTGGGCGCGGTGTTTCTTCTGCGCCTGATGGTTGTGCCGGCGATGTGCGGCAGGCTGTGGCTGCGCCGGCCGCTGCACAATTGCCGGCGGCGAAAAGTCCTCCACCACCGATGACGGTATGGATCGCTTCAACAGGCGCTCGATGTCCTTGAGTTGCTGCCGTTCCTCGGGGCAAACCAGCGACACGGCCACGCCGCTGGCGCTGGCGCGTCCGGTGCGGCCGATGCGGTGGATGTAGTCCTCCGGCACGTGCGGCAACTCGTAGTTGACCACCTGCGGCAACTGCTCGATGTCGATGCCGCGCGCGGCGATATCGGTCGCCACCAATACGCGCACCCGGCCGGCCTTGAATTCAGACAGCGCCCGCGTGCGCGCACCCTGCGATTTGTCGCCATGGATGGCGGCGGTGCTGATGCCGTCCTGCTCGAGCTGACGGGCCAGTCGATCGGCCCCATGCTTGGTGCGTGTAAACACCAATGTCTGGCCCCAGTTGCGGGAACTGACGAGATGCGACAGCAGCGCCCGCTTGTATTCCCTGCTGACCGGATGAACATGCTGGGTCACGCGTTCGGCTGTCGCGTTGCGCGGCGCCACTTCAATGACTTCGGGATTGTGCATGAAGGAAGCCGCCAGTGTTCGCACCTCCGTCGGGAAGGTGGCGGAGAACAGCAGGTTTTGCCGGCGTTGTGGCAACACGGAAAGAATCCGGCGGACGGCGGGAATGAAGCCCATGTCCAGCATGCGATCGGCCTCATCCAGCACCAGGACTTCGATGCCGGAAAGCCGCACGGTTTTCTGCTCGAGATGATCGATCAATCGTCCCGGAGTGGCGACCAGAATATCCACGCCACCACGGAGCGCCCTGATCTGTGGATGTATGCCGACGCCGCCAAAGACGGCCTCGATTTTGAGCGACAGGTGTCGACTGTAGGCGCGCAGGCTTGCGGCCACCTGCGCCGCGAGTTCGCGCGTCGGGGTGAGGATCAACGCACGCGGCAGGCCGCTGGACGCGCGTCCGGATTTCAGTCGCTCCAAGAGCGGCACGCCGAACGCGCCGGTCTTGCCAGTGCCGGTCTGTGCCGCCGCGAGTACGTCGCGGCCGGCAAGGATGACCGGAATGGCCTTGGATTGTATGGGTGTAGGCGTGCCATGGCCTTGATCGGCAATGGCGCGCAATAAGGCCTCCGAGAGGCCAAGTGATGCAAATGACATTATGTAACTCCAATATTATTTGGCCTCTGGCGAGGCCGAGTGGCTGTCTGCCGGTGCGCAATGTACGACGCACAGGACCGGTCCAGACAGCGGTATTGATAAATCGGGGAACAGCCGATGAAGGCGATAACCGCGACAGGTTTGCGGGAGGAAGGACGGACGATGCGCCCGTTTATTGGCAATTTGCCCGGAACTGCAAGGGATGGATTTGCCGGAACCTCAAGGCATGGACCGGACCATGCCGCTACAAACTCGGGGCGCACTCTACCACATCATTGCGTATTTACCTAATCAAACGATCACCGTCATCCCGTCTTGCGTAATTTGAACAGGACATAGCGCCACGAACCTTCCAGATAATGACGATACCGCGCACGCCAGGTTGCCGCGACTCCTGCAATGATCATGCGGGCGAGACGCTCGTCGGCGAGCCAATGAGCCCGCTCGCGCTCGAGCAGTTCCGCAGCCAGTGTCGCCCCCCCGGAAGATTTCCCCCGCGCGGCCGTCAGATATCCGATGATCGCGCAAAAGGCCGCCAGTTCTTCGTCCGACACGGCCGCCCTGTCGGCCGGCGAGAGCTGATCAAATTCCCGGAATGCGATGAGCAGCCCATCCAACAGCGTGGCACGAGCCAGTTCCCGGGCCAGACGCGGGCCGTGACGGTCGATCAATTCGATCAAATGCGCGCAGGAATCGCACGCCTGGCGCGTGAGGTCCGTGAGTTCTTCTGCAACCAGCCCCGTGTCCGGTAGAATTTCGCGCAGCCGCTTCAATTTGGTCAGCGGGAACTCATCCATACCCGCAACTGTCCCGTGCGGCGCCAGGTGGCGCGCAGAATCCAGCAGCAACCTTTCTGCGGGCTGTATGTATTGCGCAGATTCCTGGAACAGAACGACATCGAACGATGGGGATGCCGCCTCCATGTCCTCAAAGCGCGTACAGATCAGACGACCGGCGCCCCCGGCACGATTTTGCACCGCCTTGATTTGCTGGTGATCGGGAGTGACCCCGGTAACCTCGTATCCCGATCGCGAAAGGCGCTCAAAGGTCTTACCCAAGCCAATACCGACCTCCAGTACGCGACAGGGGGGCGGCGGCAGCAGTGCCAGCAATCGCTCGGTTGCCCGCGCCTGTGCGCGCGCCAGCGAGGCATCCCCCGACTCCATGAGCCCCAGGTGCAGGCTGTCGACCGCACCATATTCCAGCCGCAGGGCTTCGGCGTATACATTGAGCGGAAAGACCAATGTGGTCAGCGGAGTTTCCATCATCCGTGTCCCACCCGTCAGAGCCAATCACGGACACGGAGGAATTTTTCATAGAGCGCGGCCTCGGGCGTGCCGGGGGCCGGACGCCAGTCATAGCGCCAATGCACCTGCGGCGGCAACGACATCAATATAGATTCGGTGCGGCCGCCGGATTGCAGACCGAACAACGTGCCGCGATCGTAGACCAGATTGAACTCGACATAGCGACCACGGCGGTATAGTTGAAAATCGCGTTCGCGCTCGCCATAGGGTGTCGCCTTGCGCCGCTGGACAATGGGCAGGTAGGCCTTGAGGTAACCTTCGCCCACGCCGCGCAAAAAGGCGAGGCAACGCTCGAATCCCCATTCGTTCAAGTCGTCGAAGAACAGACCGCCGATGCCGCGCGGTTCCCGGCGGTGCTTGAGGAAGAAATATTCGTCGCACCATTTTTTGAAGCGCGGATAGATATCATCGCCATACGGCGCGCAGGTGTCACGGGCAACGGCGTGCCAGTGACGCGCGTCATCCTCGAAGCCATAGTACGGCGTGAGATCGAAACCGCCGCCAAACCACCAGATCGGCGGTTCGGTGGAATGATGGGCGATGAAGAATCGCACATTGGCATGTGAGGTGGGCACATAAGGGTTGCACGGATGAACAACAATGGACACACCCATCGCTTCAAAGGCCCGGCCGGCGAGTTGAGGGCGCTGGACGGTCGCCGAGGCCGGCAGGCTCGGGCCGCTGACGTGTGAAAATCCCACTCCCGCCTGTTCGAAGACCGCGCCGTCGCTCAAGACAGAGGTGCGGCCACCGCCGCCTTCGGGGCGTTGCCAGACATCGGTCTGGAAACTTTGCCGCCCATCTTCCCGGGTGAACGCGGTCACTACCTGATCCTGATATCCCCACAGGTGGTCACGCACTGATTGGACATCCATTTTGGTCGTCATTTTTTTAATTTGATCGTGTAAAGGTCTGAGTATGACAATAACACGAAGCGTGGGATTTTTGAGATGGGCCCTGATTAAGGTAAAGTAACGGCCCCATAAACTCGTCCCGGCAATCTGTCATGAAAGCACGCAAGGCGCAGATCCAGCGCGACACCAAGGAAACGCAAATCCGCATTGCCGTCAATCTCGACGGCAGCGGTAAATCCAGGCTCAGTCTCGGCGTGCCGTTTCTGGAGCACATGCTGGATCAGGTCGCCCGCCACGGCATGATCGATCTCGAGATCACGGCCAGGGGCGATCTCCAGATCGACGCGCATCACACCGTGGAGGACGTCGGCATCACCCTGGGCCAGGCCTTCAATCAGGCGCTGGGCGGCAAGAAGGACATCCGCCGCTACGGCCATGCCTACGTGCCGCTGGACGAGGCGCTGTCGCGCGTGGTCGTGGACTGCTCCGGGCGGCCCGGCCTGGAATACCACATTCAGTTCCCGCGCGCGCAGGTGGGCGATTTCGACGTGGATTTGTTCTACGAATTTTTCCAGGGTTTCGTGAACCATGCCCTGGTGACGCTGCACATCGACAACGTGCGTGGCCGCAACGCGCACCACATCGTCGAAACCGTGTTCAAGGCTTTTGGCCGGGCGCTGCGCATGGCGGTCGAGATCGATCCGCGCAGTACCGGCAAGGTGCCGTCCACCAAGGGTTCGCTGTAGCCGCCGACATCCGCAGGCCGCACGCATGCAAACGGTCGCCGTCATCGACTACGGCATGAGCAATCTGCGCTCCGTGGCCAAGGCCCTGGAGTTTGCAGCCGTGGGCGAACATCGCATCGTCGTCAGCAATGAGGCCGATGCCATTCTTAACGCGGATCGCGTGGTGTTTCCGGGGCAGGGGGCCATGGGTACTTGCATGCGCAATCTGCGCGAACAGGCCCTGCTGGAGGTGGTCAGCGAGGCGATCTGCGCCAAGCCCTTCCTCGGCATCTGTCTTGGATTGCAATCACTGATGGAAACGAGCGATGAGGACAGTGGACAGCAGGGCCTGGGCGTGCTGCGCGGCCGCGTGGTGCGTTTCTCACAGGCGATGACCGATGCGCGGGGTGAACGGCTCAAGGTGCCGCACATGGGCTGGAACCAGGTGACGCAGGCGAAAAAGCATCCACTCTGGACCGGCATTCCCTCGGGCGCCTATTTTTATTTCGTGCACAGCTATTATGTCCAGCCGCAGGATGGGAATGTTGTCACAGGTACGACGGACTACGGCGTGAACTTTGTTTCCGCGGTCGCCCGCAGCAACTATTTCGCGACTCAATTCCATCCCGAGAAAAGCCAGAAGGCCGGCATCGCACTGCTCAAGAATTTTCTCGCCTGGGACGGCGGATAATTTAGCAAGCTCCGAATAAGTCCATCTTGGACTTTTCAGAGCCGGGAAACAAAAAAGTGGTTTTTGTTTCCCTCTACTTTTTCAGAGGTTCCTTATTATTTCGTGTTTGCTCGCTCGCGGGCGATGGCGCGGTAGCCGATGTCCCGCCGGTATTGCATGCCGGGCCAGCGGATTTCAGCGATCTGTTCGTAAGCGCGTTGCCCGGCCAGCCGCACGTTCTCACCCAACGCGCTGACGCAAAGCACGCGGCCGCCGGCGGTGACAACGGCACCATCCTTTAATGCCGTGCCGGCATGAAAAACCTTGACGTGTTTATGTGTGGTGCCCAGACCCCCGATCACGTCACCCTGGCGCACCGTGCCGGGATAACCTTCGGCGGCGAGCACAACCCCCAGCGCCGCACGCGGGTCCCAATCGCATTTCACAGTATCTAATTTTTTATCGAGCGCGGCTTCGCACAGTGTCACCAGATCGGTGCGCAGGCGCATCAGGATCGGCTGCGTCTCTGGATCGCCAAAGCGGCAGTTGAACTCCAGTACCTTGGGTTCTCCTTCGGGAGAAAGCATGAGACCGGCATATAGGAAACCGGTGAAGGGGCAGCCCTCGGTGGCCATGCCGCGCAGCGTCGGTTCTATCACCTCGCGCAGCACGCGCTCGTGCACGGCGGGCGTCACCACCGGCGCGGGTGAGTAGGCGCCCATGCCGCCGGTGTTGGGTCCGCGATCACCGTCCAGCAGCGCCTTGTGATCCTGCGACGACGCCAGCGGCAGGTAATGCTCGCCGTCGGCCATGACGATGAAGCTCGCCTCCTCACCGCGCAGGAATTCCTCAATGACCACGTGTGATCCGGCCTGACCGAAGATATGGGCGTCCAGCATGTCACGCACCGCCTGCTCCGCCTGCGTCGTCGTCTCCGCAAGGATGACGCCCTTGCCGGAGGCAAGCCCATCGGCCTTGATTACCATGGGCGGCGTCCGCTGCCGCAAATAGGCGCAGGCCGCGTGCAGATCGGTGAAGGTCTCGTATCGCGCCGTGGGGATGCGATGACGCGACAAAAAGTTCTTGGCGTGCACCTTCGATCCCTCCAGCCGCGCCGCTGCCTGCGATGGTCCGAAGCAGCGCAACCCGGCGGCGGTGAATTGATCGACGATGCCCGCGACCAACGGCCCCTCTGGTCCGACGATGGTCAGCTCGATCCGCCGTTCCAGTGCGAATCGAAGCAGCGCGGGAATGTCCGTTGCCGCGATGGATGCATTCTCTGACTTGGGTTCACCGGCGGTGCCGGCGTTGCCCGGTGCGACATACACTTTTTCAACGCGCGCCGACTGCGCCGCCTTCCATGCCAGTGCATGCTCACGCCCGCCGCCGCCGACAATCAACACCTTCATATTGTCAGGTTCCTGCCACTGTCAGCATGTTGAAATGCAGGCATCCTGGCTCAAGACAAGGCGCGGTGATGTCGAGCAGCGGAGCATACACGCCGGTATGTGAGCAGCGCAGGCGGACCGCAACGCAGTATTGAGACAAGAGGCGCCGCTTTTCAGTGGCGGAAGTGGCGGACGCCCGTGAAGACCATCGCCATGTCGTGTTGGTCCGCGGCAGCGATGATTTCATTGTCGCGGATCGATCCGCCAGGCTGGATGACGGCCGTGATCCCGACGGAGGCGGCGAAGTCGATGCCATCGCGGAATGGGAAGAAGGCATCGGAGGCCATGACCGACCCGCGTACCTCGAGTCCTGCGTCGACGGCCTTGATGCCAGCGACCTTGGCGCCGACCACGCGGCTTGTCTGCCCGGCGCCGATGCCAACGGTGCGCGCCCCCCTGGCATAAACGATGGCGTTGGATTTGACGCAGCGAATCACCCGCCAGGCGAAGAAGAGATCGCGGATCTCGTTGTCAGTGGGCGCGCGGCTGCTCACGATCTTGAGTGTGTCGAGGCTCAACTCCTGCGGCGGTGTATCGCGATCCTGAATGAGTACGCCGCCGCTGACCCGGCGCAAGTCCAGAGCGGTGGCGTAGTGCGCGTCAAGCGAGCTGCATGCAAGCACGCGCACATCGGCCTTTTGGGAAAGTATGGCCAGGGCGTCGGAATCCACCGCCGGCGCGACGATGACCTCCACGAATTGGCGATCGATAATGGTCCGCGCGGTGGCCCCATCCAGCGGCCTGTTGAAGGCGATGATGCCGCCGAACGCCGACTTCGGATCGGCCGCATGGGCGCGGTCGTAGGCCTGTAGTGGCGTATGGCCGGTCGCCACGCCGCAGGGATTGGAATGCTTGACGATCACACAGACCGGTTCTTCGAACGCCGCCGCGCAATCGAGCGCCGCGTCGGCGTCGGCGATGTTGTTGAAGGAAAGTTCCTTGCCCTGCAACTGTCTGGCCGTGGCGATACTGCCGGGTACCGGCTTGAGTTCTCCGTAAAAAGCCGCCTTCTGATGTGGATTCTCGCCGTATCTCAGGTCTTGTCTCTTTTCAAACTGCAGGGTGAGCATGCGGGGAAAAGCAACACGCGTGCCGCCGGCCTGGCAGGAATCAAGATAATTGCTGATGGCGGCGTCATAACGGGCGGTGTGTTCGTAGGCCTTTATTGCCAGTGAGTAGCGACTTTCCTTACTCAAGGCCCCCTGATTGGCGGTCATCTCCTCGAGTACGGCGCGGTAGTCGGCAGGATCAACAATGACCGCCACATCGCGATGATTCTTGGCGGCGGCGCGTATCATCGCCGGACCGCCGATGTCTATGTTTTCCACGGCCTCATCCAGCGTGCAGCCGGCTTTGGCGATGGTCTGCTCGAAGGGATAGAGATTCACGACCACTAGATCAATCGGCATGATGCCTTGCTGCGCCATGACCGCATCATCCCGTCCGCGCCGGCCGAGGATGCCGCCATGGATCTTCGGATGCAGTGTTTTTATCCGGCCATCCATGATCTCGGGGGACCCCGTGTATGCGCTTGCTTCCTTTACGGCGATCCCCGCATCTGCCAGGAACTTGGCGGTGCCGCCGGTGGAGAGTATTTCCACCTTCAACGAGGCCAGTCCACGACAAAATTCCGCCAGTCCCGTCTTATCCGAGACACTGATCATTGCACGCCGGATCGAATTCATTCGCGCAGCTCCTTTTTGTTGAGCCGGTATTTCCTGAGCTTTTTGCGCAGCGTGGCGCGGGTCAGGCCCAGCATGCCGGCGGCGCGCGTCAGGTTGCAGCGCGTCTCGCGCAACACCACCCGCAGCAGCGGCGGTTCGATCTCGGAAAGCACGAGTTCGTACACTTCGCCAGCCTCGTGGCCATTGAGCTCGCGGAAATAGTTTTCGATGGAGCGGCGCACGCACTCCGACAGGGGGGGCAGCGGCCCGTCACCCGACAGCCCCGGCGGCGCTGACGCGCGTGTCCTGCCGCGGCGCCTTCTCATGCCGCGATCCCTCCGCTCAAGCGCATGAAATAACCGCGCACGAGATCGATTTGCCGCGTTCCCGATTCCTCGCGATTGACGACCTGCAGGAAGACCTGCGCGCCCGGCAGGGCCTTGAGGTACCAGGAGAGATGTTTGCGGCCGATGCGCACGCCGTCGCGTTCGCCATAAAGATCATGGAGGTCCGTGAGATGCTCAATCAGCGTGCCGCCGATTTCCTCATGCGACGGCGGCGCCAGCCGCCGGCCGTGCACCAGGTAATGGGCGATTTCGCGGAACAGCCACGGGTTGCCCTGCGCGCCGCGGCCGATCATGACCGCATCGGCGCCGGTCTGTTGCAACACGGTCCGCGCCTGTTCCGGTGTGGAGACGTCGCCGTTGGCGATCACGGGTATGCGCACGGCGGCCTTGATGTCCCGTATCGTGTCGTATTCGGCATGGCCGGTGAACCCATCGGCCCGCGTGCGGCCGTGCACGGCCAGAGCCCGTATGCCGGCGGCCTCGGCCAGCCGCGCGATGGCCACGCCATTGCGGCGTTCCGGTGACCAGCCAGTGCGTATTTTGAGTGTCACCGGCACTGCTACCGCAGTCACCACCGCTTCCAGGATCCGCGTCACCAGCGGTTCATCGCGCAGCAGGGCGGAGCCGGCGGAGACCCCGCAGACCTTTTTCGCCGGGCAGCCCATGTTGATGTCGATGATCTGGGCGCCGCGATCCACGTTATAGCGCGCGAAGTCGGCCATCTGCCGGGGATCGCTGCCGGCGATCTGCACCGAGTGCGGTCCCGGTTCGCCCGTGTGGTCCCGGCGGCGGCGGCTGACAAGCGTGTCCCGCAATTGCGGGTGGCTGCTGAGCATCTCCGAGGCCGCCAGCCCGGCGCCAAGCCGGCGGCACAGCAGCCGGAACGGGCGGTCTGTGACACCCGCCATGGGCGCCAGCACCGCCGGGGCGGCTATTGCGTACGGTCCTATATGCATCACGAGGCGACTCAGGAATCGGCCGGTCAAAAAACCAGCCGGTGAATTTTTATATTTACTGTGGAAATGATAGCGGCAAAGCGGGCGCCGAGAAAGCGCTGATGTTCGGAAATGTGCCGCGCACCGCACGAATTACTGCTTAACCCGGAGATTCCCTTATAAAAAATTGAACTCGAAGCTGGCGGCCTCATCCATGGAGGGGGCGGCGAGTTCCAGCACGGCGTAGATCGACTGCCCCGGCGGCATGCCGCTTTCAACCACGGTGCCTGCGGGCAGGTACTCGCGTGGCTGGAAGCGGCGCTCGCCAATGGCCTGCCCCGCCTGATTAAACAGCACCAGGTCAAGCACGGGATAAGGTTGCACGAATCCCGCTTGATTCATGAAGGTGAGTTTGAGCAACAGACCGTGCTGGAAGCGCGGATGCTCGCTCACATCGCGGTTGACGATGTGAATAGCACCCAGGTCGCGCCGTACCCCGACAGTACAATGTAAGCGCTGGCATACCTGCTCAACAATGGGGCGCAATTGCGGCCACCGTCCGAGCACCTCGTCGTACTGCCACCAGGCCAACTGGCCCGCCAGCAGCAACAGCAAAAGCATGGAAAAAAACGTCCAGATGGAGGAAGTTCTTTTTTTGGCGGGCGCAGCCTCCAGCGGGTAGGGCAGTTCCTCATCGAAGGATATTTGTGATGATTCTTCGCCTTCTTCGGACGGAACGTCCTCATCGCCGATTACAGCCCCTTCCACTTCAACGGATGATTGGTCCATTTCTTGGAGCGGGACGTTTCCCATCTCCGGTTCATTGGGGGAGAAGGACAGGTCCTCGTCCATGGTTGTGTCCGGCACGGCGGCCGGCTGCGGTACGGGCATGAGTCTGGGGGTCGACGGTTCTCCGCTGACGGCGCCGTCGGTGGTGAACGGCGGCGACCCGGCGGCGGCATCGATCAGGTTTTCCAGGGCATCGAACTGGATGTAGCAACGCCCGCATTGCACGCGCCCGTGCGCCGCGCGCAGATGTTCGGCCAGCAGCTTGAAGGTTGCGCTACAACGTGGGCAACGGGTCATCATGAGTGTGATGGCTTCGGAACGCCGGGTAACTCAGCGCCGCCGCCCGGTCAACATGGCCCAATCCCCCTCGACATGTGGCGGGTTCATGTTAAATGAGGTCCGGTAGGCGGCCAAGCAGTCGTTGACCTGATCGGAGAGCAGGCCGGAGAGCACCAAATCGCCGTCCGGTTTGAGCAGACCGGCAAACACGGGGACCAACTGAACCAGTGGGCCGGCAAGAATATTGGCGAGCAACGCATCAGCACCGATTTCCACGGGCAGCTGGTCCGGCGGTCCCGTCCACAACTCATCGCCTATGTCGTTGCGCCCCGCGTTTTCGCGCGTGGTGATCAGACATTGCGGATCGACATCCACGGCGTAAGCGCGCGCCGCGCCCAGCTTGAGTGCGGCAATGGCGAGGATGCCGGAGCCGCAGCCGTAGTCGATGACGACCCTGCCACGCAGTTCCGCCCGTTCCAGCCAGCGGAGGCACATCGCGGTGGTGGGATGCGTGCCGGTGCCGAAGGCCATGCCCGGATCAAGGCGGAGATTGACCGCCGAAGGGTCCGGCGGCTCATGCCAGCTGGGCACCACCCACAGGCGGCGGCCGAATCGCAGCGGCTGGAAGCGATCCATCCACAGCCGGTTCCAGTCCTGATCGTCGAGATGCGCCACCTCGCAGGGGGGCAGGGGCAATGGATCAAGCGCATCCGTGACCTGGAGAATGATGAAATCCGTTTCGGCGTCGGCGTCGAATAACGCGGTCAGTCGGGTTTGCCGCCACAAGGTCGGCGATTCGTCGACCTGATCAAAAACGGCTTCGTTGCCACCGGATCGCAGTGTGACCGCCAGCGCGCCGAGTTCTTCTAGGATCGGTGACAGGCGCTCGGCGCCGTCACTGTCGACGGCAAACGATATTTCTATCCAAGCCATGTGATGAATTACCCGGGGGGAACCGCTTGGAAGCGTTACGAGCGGGTGTCAGATGAGGGCGGACGGAGCGCAGGAACCGGGGCATACCAATCAGTATGTGACGATTCCGGGCACCGCCCGACCCCGGATCACACTCGCGCAGTAGCTCTCCAAGCGGTTTTTCAGGCCAGGCCCAGCTTCTTTTCCAGATAATGGTTGTCGATGCCGCCGGTCTGAAAGGCGGCGTCCGCCATCATGTCCCGGTGCAACGGCAGGTTGGTCTTGATGCCCTCGATGACGATCTCGTTCAGCGCATTCGACATGCGGGCGATGGCAAATTCGCGTGTCTCGCCATGAGCAATCAGCTTGCCGATCATCGAGTCGTAATAGGGCGGCACCTTGTAGCCCTCATAAATGTGCGTGTCGATGCGGATGCCCGGACCGCCCGGGGGATGATACAGCGTAATGGTGCCGGGTGAGGGCGTGAACGTCTCCGGATCCTCGGCGTTGATGCGGCACTCAATGGCATGGCCGCGGAGCATGATGTCCTTCTGCTTGAACAACAAAGGTTCGCCGGCGGCGATGCGGATCTGCTCCTTGACGATGTCTATGCCCGTGATCATCTCGGTAACGGGATGCTCAACCTGCAGGCGGGTGTTCATCTCGATGAAATAGAATTCACCTTCCTCGAACAGGAATTCAAAGGTACCGGCGCCACGGTAGCCGATCTCCTTGCAGGCATCCGAGCAGAGCCTGCCGATCCTGTGGCGCTGGTTGTCCGTGAGACCCGGCGCCGGCGCCTCCTCAATGACCTTCTGGTGATGGCGCTGCGTCGAGCAATCGCGCTCACCGAGAAACACCGCGTTGCCGTGGGTGTCGGCCAGCACCTGGATTTCAATATGACGCGGGGATTCCAGATATTTTTCCAGATACAGCACCGGATTGCCGAAGGCCGCCTGTGCCTCGCCCTGCGTCACGGTAATGGCGCTGCGCAATGCCGCGTCGCCATGCACCACCCGCATGCCGCGTCCGCCGCCGCCCGCCGCCTTGATGATGACCGGATAGCCGATGTCACGCGCGATCCTGCCGCATTCATCGAGATCGGCCGGCAACGGGCCATCGGAGCCAGGCACACAGGGCACGCCGGCCTCCTGCATGGCGTTGATCGCGGAGATTTTGTCGCCCATGAGCCGGATGGTCTCGGCGCGGGGACCGATGAAGATGAAGCCGCTCTGTTCGACTCGGTCGGCAAAATCGGCGTTTTCCGACAGAAAACCATACCCCGGGTGGATGGCCACGGCGTCGGTGACCTCGGCGGCGCTGATGATGGCCGGGATATTGAGATAGCTGTCCGTTGAACGCGGCGGGCCGATGCAAACGGATTCGTCCGCCAGGCGCACGTGCTTCAGATCGCGATCGGCGGTGGAATGAACCGCCACCGTTTTGATGCCCAGTTCGCGGCAGGCGCGAAGAATGCGCAGCGCGATCTCGCCACGATTGGCAATGACGATTTTTTCCAGCATGGCGGCGGTTACTGGACGGCGAACAGCGGCTGGCCGAATTCGACCGGTTGTCCGTTTTCAACCAGCACCGCGGTGATCACGCCATCGCGATCCGCTTCGATCTGGTTCATGATTTTCATCGCCTCAATGATGCAGAGAATGTCACCCTTCTTGATTTGCTGGCCGATGGCTACAAACGCCGGCGTGCCGGGAGTGGGCGAGGCAAAGAAGGTGCCGACCATGGGCGCATTGACGGTATACCGTTCCGATATCGCGGGCTCGGCCCCGGTTTGCGATGGGGCCGCCGGCGCAGAGGTGAGGGCGGGCACGGTGTGCACCACGGTCGTGGCGGCCGGACTGCCACGGTTGATGCGTACGGATTCCTCGCCTTCCTTGATTTCAATCTCGGCCAGGCCGGATTCCTGCAGTAGTTCAATCAGTTTTTTTATTTTCCGTATGTCCATGGCCATAAAATTGTCAGAATCTTCGAACTAGTGGGGAAGACGGTGGATCGCCGACTGCAGCGCAAACTCGTAGCCGGCTGAACCCAGGCCCGTGATCACGCCGACGGCGAGGTCCGACAGATAGGAATGGCGTCGAAACGCCTCGCGCGCGTGAACGTTCGACAGATGTACCTCGATAAACGGGATTTTTACGCTGGCAAAGGCATCGCGCAGCGCGATGCTGGTATGCGTGAAGGCGCCGGGATTGATCAATATGAAGGCGACACCCTCTTTGCGCGCCGAGTGGATGCGGTTGATGAGATCATGTTCGGCGTTGCTTTGAAAATTCAAAAGCTCGTGACCCGCCGCCCTGGCCTGCGCAGTCAGCCGCTGCATGATGTCCTGCAGCGTGTCGCGACCGTAGATTTCAGGTTCCCGCTCACCCAGAAGATTCAGGTTGGGGCCGTTGAGGACCAATATTTTCGCCATTTATATTTCTGCTAATTTGACGACGTTCACGTCATATTAGCATATGATATACGCTAAATCGAAGAAATTACGACAGTACGAGGATATTTGCTCTTTTTGGAACCCCTGTCCTTGGGACAAGACTTGATGGGGTTAAGGAATTAACAGCTTTTTAATGGCGGCCTCCAAGTCTGCATGGTGGAACTGGCCACGGCTGGTGACGCTGATTTTTCCCTTGCGATCGATGACCGCAGTGTAGGGGAGGGCGCCGATGTTGTTGCCAAACTGTTTTGAGAGCGAACCCTCTTCGTCGCCGACCAGTATAGGGTAATTGATGGGTTGTGTCTTGATGAAATCGCGGATGGCGTCCGGTTGATCCGCCGCGACGCCGACGAACTGCACTCCCGCCACGGCGTATTTTTCCTGCAATTGCACGAAGTCCGGAATTTCCTTGCGGCAGGGCGGGCACCAGGTGGCCCAGAAATTGACGATGATGATTTTGCCGGCCCACTCACTCAAATGGTGGACCTTGCCATCGAGATCGGGCAGCGCAAAGTCGATGCGCGGCTGTTCAATGGCGGGCGCGTTCGAACCGCTGACATGCCGACTGACGACGAATCCCGCCGCCAGCGCCAGCAGCGCGGTGATCAGCAGGCCAGCGTTTCTGGCGCTGAGCATGGCGCGCGCGCATTATCCAGGTGCTTGATAAACGGCGCGGGCTCAACGAAGCCCTGCAAGCGGGAAGTACGCCGCTCGCGGCCTTCACCGTCGAAGAACAAAATCGCCGGCGGGCCAAAAAGACCGAGGTCTTTCAGCAGCGATTGATCGGTTGCATCGTTGGCGGTCACATCGGCGCGCAACAGCACGGCGCCTTGCAGCGCCTTTTGCACGGTCTGGTCGGTAAAGGTTTCGCGTTCCAGGCGTTTGCATTCGACGCACCAGTCGGCATAAAGGTCGAGCATCACCGGCTTGCCCGCGGCCTGCGTCAACGCGGATTTAAGCTCGTCACTGCCATGCACCGGCGTGAAAACCGGGGTTGGCCTGGCCGCCGATGCCGCCGCGCCGGAAGCCAGCGAGAATTTCTGCAGGGGATGGAACGGATCCTGTCCACCGGTCGCCACGCCAACCAGCATCAGCACGCCATAAAGACTTAACGCCAGACCCAGCGCCTTGGCCGTCTGGCGGCCGCCGCCGCTGTGGGCTGTATGCGTGAACGTACCCATGAAAACACCGGCCGTCAACGCCAGCAAGGCCCACAACAGCAGGATGACGTGGCCGGGCAGCAGCCGGCTCAAAAACCAGATCGCCACGCCCAACATGACGAAGCCGAAGAACCGTTTGATGGCGTCCATCCAGGCGCCGGCGCGCGGCAGCAAGGCGCCGGCCGATGCGCCCACGAGCAAAAGCGGCAGGCCCATTCCCAACGCCATGGCGAAGAGCGCGAACCCGCCCAGCACTGCGTTGCCATTCTGGCCTATGTAGATCAACGCGCCGGCAAGCGGCGGCGCCACGCAAGGGCCGACAATCAACGCCGAAAACACACCCATGACTCCGGCGCCGATCAGGGAGCCGCCGCGTTGCCGGCCGCTAACAGCGGACAGCCATGTCTGCCAGCGTGCGGGCAGTTGCAGCGTGAATACCCCGAACATGGACAGGGCCAGTATCACGAATATCAGCGCAAAGGCGACAAGCAATGCGGGTTGCTGAAACCAGGCCTGCAGGTTCTGGCCGAATGAACCGGCGGCCACGCCGGCCAGCGCATAAGTGCAGGCCATCGCGATGACATAAACAAGCGAGAGTACCAGGGCCCGACCGCGGTAGGCCTGCTGGCCCACGATCAGGCCGGAGAGAATGGGCACCATGGGATAAACGCAAGGGGTGAAGGCAAGCACCAATCCAATCAGGAAAAAGACGCCAGCGATGTTCCACAACGAGCCATGGGCCAGAATCGAACTGTAGTGATCGGTGTCGTTGGTACCGGGCAGCAGGGTGGTGGATGTGGGCATCAATCCGCCTGCACTTGCGGGCAGATTGATCGTCAGGGTCTTGTGGATGGGGGGATAGCAGATTCCATCCTTGGCGCAGCCCTGGTAATTCATGGTCAACTGCACGGGTTGTGCGATGGCCTGCTGCCGTTGCAGCGGCAGCAGGATATCGAACTGATGCAACATGATTTCGACGCGGCCGAATGTCGGGTCCTCTTCCATCTCGCCCGCCGGGATCATGACCTGGCCCAGCGTCATGCCATCGCCCTTGATGGAGAATGAAAAGCGCTGGTGATAAAGGTAGTAGCCATCGGCGACGTCCCAATGGGCACGCAAGGTCTTCGCGTCTGTTGCATCCACTATGACCTTGAAGGCATCCTCAGGATCGAGGAATTCACGCTCTCCACTCTGGCCTGCAGCACTCTTCAGCACGGCGAGCGGACTAACGCCGGAATCGGCCGCCACCGATGTCGTAAGCAGCAGTCCCAAGCCAAAGCCGGCCAGCAGGTAGACTAGTTTTTGCATTGCTCGTCCATCCACTTCAGGTACTCCGTCAATCCTTCGACAATGGGAACGGCAATAATTTCCGGAAGCTCATAGGGGTGATGGGCGCGCAGGGTATCCTGGACGCGGTCATAGCATTCACGTTGGGTTTTGATGATGAGTAGATGCTCATCCACAGTTTCGCGTTTCCCCTGCCAGCGGTAAATCGAACGTATCCCCGGCAATACATTAACGCAGGCAGCCAGCTTCATATCGATGAGCTTGATGGCCATGGTTTCCGCAGTGCTTTTATCCGGGCATGTATTGATAATTAGTATGTGCTCACTCATCAAAGTCGATTGATTTTAATAAAGTATTTTAATGTAACTTAAATAAATTTTTCCTTGACAAGCCCATGGCCATATTTATAATTAGCACTCACAAATACAGAGTGCTAACAGCATACTCAACTACAAGCTTACCATCAACTCGAAGAACAGGAGATTCAAGTCATGAAACTTCGTCCTCTACACGACCGGGTCATCGTCAAGCGCCTGGAAGAAGAGCGTAAAAGCGCCGGCGGCATCGTCATCCCCGACACCGCCGCGGAGAAACCCATGCGTGGCAAGGTACTGGGCGTCGGCCCCGGCAAAATGAACGACAAAGGCACCCTCAACGCGATGAGCGTCAAGAAGGGCGACACGGTGTTATTCGGCAAGTACTCCGGCACCGAGGTCAAGATGGACGGCGAGGAAATCGTCGTGATGCGCGAAGACGACATCATGGCCGTCATCGAATAACGCCAACCACCACGATACAACCCATTTAAGGAACGAAAGCAATGAGCGCAAAAGATATTCGTTTTGGTGAAGAAGTCCGCCAGCGCATGCTGCGCGGCGTCAACGTCCTGGCCAACGCCGTCAAGGTGACGCTGGGTCCCAAGGGCCGCAATGTGGTGCTGGATAAGAGCTTCGGCGCCCCCACGGTGACCAAGGACGGCGTCTCCGTCGCCAAGGAAATCGAGCTGGCGGACAAGTTTGAGAACATGGGCGCGCAGATGGTGAAGGAAGTCGCTTCCAAGACCTCTGACGAGGCCGGCGATGGCACCACCACCGCCACCGTGCTGGCGCAGTCCATCGTCACCGAGGGCGTCAAGGCCGTCGCCGCGGGCATGAATCCGATGGATCTCAAGCGCGGCATCGACAAGGCCGTGATCGCCGTCGTCGAGGAACTGAAGAATCTCTCCAAGCCCTGCAAGGACGACAAGTCCATCGCCCAGGTCGGCACCATCTCCGCGAACTCCGACGAGGACATCGGCAACAAGATCGCCGAGGCCATGGGCAAGGTCGGCAAGGAAGGCGTCATCACCGTTGAGGAAGGTTCCTCGCTGCAGATGGAGCTGGAAGTGGTCGAGGGCATGCAGTTCGACCGCGGCTACCTGTCTCCTTATTTCATCAACAACCAGCAGAACATGACGGTCGATTTGGAAAACCCAGTCATCCTGCTGCACGACAAGAAGGTGTCCAGCATCCGTGACATGCTGCCGCTGCTGGAACAAGTCGCCAAGGGCGGCCGTCCGCTGTTGGTCATCGCTGAGGAAGTCGAAGGCGAGGCGCTGGCGACGCTGGTCGTCAACAACATCCGTGGCATCGTCAAGTGCTGCGCCGTCAAGGCGCCGGGTTTCGGCGACCGCCGCAAGGCCATGCTGGAGGACATCGCCATCCTGACCAACGGCACCGTGATCTCCGATGAGGTCGGCCTGTCGCTGGAGAAGGCGAGCATGGACGACCTCGGCACCTGCAAGCGCGTCACCGTCACCAAGGAGGAGACCACCATCGTCGACGGCGCCGGCGCCAAGAAGAACATCGAGGGCCGCATCAACCAGATCCGCGCCCAGATCGAAGAGACCACCTCCGACTACGACAAGGAGAAGTTGCAGGAGCGCGTCGCCAAGCTGGCGGGCGGTGTGGCCGTCATCAAGGTCGGCGCCGCCACCGAGGTCGAGATGAAGGAAAAGAAGGCCCGCGTCGAAGACGCCCTGCACGCCACGCGTGCGGCGGTCGAGGAAGGCGTGGTGCCGGGCGGCGGCGTCGCGCTGGTGCGCGCCATCGCCGCGGCCAAACTCAAGGGCGACAACGAGGACCAGAACACCGGCATCGCCATCGCCCGCCGCGCGCTGACCGAACCGCTGCGCCAGATCGTCGCCAACAGCGGCGCCGAGCCGTCCGTCGTGCTGGCCAAGGTGGAGGAAGGCAAGGGCACCTTCGGTTACAACGCCGCCACCGGCGAATATGGCGACATGATCAAGATGGGTATCCTCGATCCGACCAAGGTCACGCGCATGGCGCTGCAGAACGCAGCCTCCGTCGCTGGCCTGATGATCACGACCGAGGCCATGGTCGCGGAACTGCCGAAGAAGGAAGAGCACAAGCATGGACCCGGCGGTGGCGGCATGGAAGACATGATGTAATGCTGTTGCCGACTTTTTCAAAAGTCATCAGTAAACAAAAGCCCCGCTTATGCGGGGCTTTTTCTTTAAGTTGAGGAGAACAAAATGATCTCTGAAAGAGAACGACTTCAATATCAAGAAAGTATAATTTTTGTGAATAAAAAAACTATAGAAATAGCGAATCAAAAAAATATCCGTTTGCGGGCGCCTAGATGGGATGACGGAACGACAAAGATAGTGACGGGATTACACCATTTAGAGCTCATGACTAATAATGCGTCAGTAACGGTAAAGTTGAAACACGAATGGTTAATAAATCACGCCGATTACTACGACAAAGTTTATAAAGCCACTTCTTAATGAAGCGGTCGATAACTTGAGAGCAAAAGAAGGCGCTAAGTAAATTAAGGATTTTCGTCGTCGATATCAAAGCACAGCACACGGCGTTGACCTTCCACATCGGTGCAAATGGACAGCGTGATGCACATGCGCCCATCGGGCAGGGAGAGATAGGGCCGCGTCACCTGTATTTCGCCGGGATGATCGACGGCCTGGCGGAAGTAGGGGCGTTGGAACCAGTTGGCGCCTTTGGCGACGCTGAGCGGCTGTAATCTTGGATCGCTCTTGTGCCGCTTCGATTCGTGGTTGATGTTGTGAGTGGACTGGCCGCCGTGCGTGTCCAGCATGTAAAAGCGGATTCCCCGTTCCAGTCGGAATAACCGTTCGGTGATTGTCTCGACGTTGCCGCCGCTCAAAAGCGCCTTGACGGCCTGATCGAAGGCCTGGATGTAGGGCGCCATCTTGCGCCGCGCTTCCTGCGTCTGCTGATTGCTGTGGTCGATGAAGCGCATGTGAATGCCGCGCAATGTCGGCAGATCCATCGCCCTCGGGTCGTTGATCGGGAACGGATGCGCGAACAGATGTCCCTGCGCCAGATCGACGTTGGCGTCCAGCATGAGCATCGCCTCTTCCTCGGTCTCCACGCCCTCGGCCAGCACCATGCAGCCGGCTTCGTGCAAGAGGCTCACCAGTCCCGGCAGGCTGCGGCGGATCAGATCGCGCCGCGTGGCCTCGGCGATCATCCGGCGATCCAGTTTGACGATGTCCGGTTCCAACCGCCATATCCGTTCGAAGTTGGAATGGCCGGCGCCGAAGTCATCCACCGCGACCAGACAACCTTGATCGCGGTAATAATGCACGGCCTCCTCCAGAACTTCCTCGTTGGCGATGGCATTCTCCAGTATTTCGACCACGACCTGATGCACGGGAAAGTGGAAATGGTCCAGCATGTCGCGGAAAAAATGGCCGCGCTTGCGACCGTGAATGACCACCATCGGATTGATATTCAGAAACAGCCAGGCCGGCGAGTTGAGCGCCTGAAAATTGCCGACGTGCAGTGTCCGGCACAGACGATCGAGATGGATTAGATCCGGCGTGCGATTGGCGCATCCGAACAGGAGTGGCGGCGGGACGTCGATGCCGGTGTTGTCATGGGCGCGGACCAGCGCCTCGCATCCCACCGGCCGCTGGTGCGACAGGCTGTAGATCGGCTGGAATACGCTGCCGAGATGAAAGCGATCATAATTGGCGGTGAGCGCGCCTTGCTCAAAAATCGTATTCTGCAGGGTCGCGGCCAGCGGATCGCTGCCATACTTTTTGCGCGCAGTTTTAGGCTTGGGCTGCGCAACGCTGGGGATGGGCTGATCCGGCGGGTTTTCCATGATGATCCTTGCCGACTAATCCGTTTTGCTCATTTATCAGGCAAAAGCCATGCCCGACCTTTTCTGAATAGTAATCAGCCTGCGCAGGGTTTACTGTGAACTGCGTCACACCTGAATGGAAACTCATTGCCCTAGAACCGGGCAATGCAAGAGATTAGTTCGTTGCGGCTCTCGGGCGTGCCGATGAACGTCGTCGGCGAGCGGCGACAGCGAATTCTCGCAGCACCGGCTCGGTGTCTTCCCAGCCTATGCAGGCGTCGGTAATACTCCGGCCATATTCGAGCGGTACGCCGGGTTTCAGATCCTGGCGACCGGCGTGTATGTGGCTCTCAAGCATGACGGCGAAGATGCGCTGTTCGCCGGCGGCAAGTTGCGCGGCGACCGCGTGCGCAACATCGATCTGCTTGCGGTGATCCTTCTCGCTGTTGGCGTGGCTGCAATCGACGCAAATCACGGGCTTCAAACCGGCCGTGACGAGCCTCGCCCCCGCCGCCTCGATGCTGGCGGCATCGTAATTGGGCCGCTCGCTGCCGCCGCGCAGGATAAGGTGGCAATCCGGGTTGCCGCTGGTGGCGAAGATCGCCGAGTGGCCCTCTTTGCTGACGCCGAGAAAATGATGCGGATGTGACGCCGCCTTGATGGCATCCACCGCGACCTGGACCGTGCCGTCGGTCGAGTTCTTGAAGCCGATGGGGCAGGAAAGTCCGGAGGCCAGTTCGCGATGCACCTGACTCTCGGTGGTGCGCGCGCCGATCGCGCCCCAGGCGATGAGATCGGCCACGTATTGAGGGCTGATGGGATCCAGAAACTCCGTGCCCGCCGGCACCCCCATTTCGTTCAAGTCCACCAGCAGGCGGCGGGCAATACGCAGGCCGTCGTTGATGCGGAAGCTGCCGTCGAGGCCCGGATCGTTGATGAGTCCCTTCCAGCCCACGGTGGTGCGCGGCTTCTCGAAATACACGCGCATGATGATGAGCAAGTCATCCTTGAGTTCGTTGATCAGCGGTTTGAGCCGCCCGGCGTAATCGCGCGCGGCCTCGGTGTCATGGATCGAGCAGGGACCGGTGATGACAAGGAGCCGGTGATCCTCGCCGCGCAGGATGTTCTGTACGGCTCGTCTCGCCTGCACCACGGTCTGCGCCGCGCGGTCGCTCACGGGAATCTCGGACAAAAGCTGCTCCGGCGGGATCACCTCCTGCAGCGAGCGAATGCGTAAATCGTCGGTTCTTATGGACATGCGGTTCCTTTCGGGCGCGCTATTGTAATTTAGTCCGTTATAATTCCAAAAATGCACAGTGGCACTTTGGCAATCGTTGGTTTTCTTTCTGTTCTTCTCAGCGCCTGTGGCTCCAGTGAAGAAAGTTATTTCCCGTTGGATGCCGGACGTACCTGGCAATACGATCTGGACATACAAACCATGGATGGCCTCCAGCACCGCCGTTATGTGGTGGAAAATCTGCCGGCGGTGAAATCAGATCAACAGCGCTGGGTGCCGCGCCGCAAGGGCGACAACAGCATCTCGTACTTTTTCGAGGACGAACAAGGCATAAGCCGCGTGGCGGAACGGAATGCCGAGGGCGCGCTCGTCACGTTGCAGGCGCCGGAAGCCGTGTTGCGTTATCCGTTGACGGCGGGCTCAAAGTGGAGCGGCAGGGGCCGTACCGTGACGCTGGAACGCAGGACACCGCCGGAGGAATCGCTGACCAAGATCGACGTGGAAATGGACATGGAATACACCGTCACCGATGTTGATGCCACCGTGACGGTGCCGGCTGGAAATTTCGCGCATTGCCTCGTGGTCAGGGGTTCCGGCGATGCCAGTCGCGACGTTGGCTATTACATCGGCCAGACCAATCTGCACATCGAATCCACGGAATGGTACGCGCCGGATGTGGGACTGGTGAAGGTGACGCGCACCGAGACCACGACCGACAGCTCGATCCCGCACGGCGAATACACGCTGCAACTCACCGCATACCGCAGGTAATGGTGTGAAGTGACGTCACAACGCGGCGGCGCCGGCCTGCGCGATCTGGCTGTCTTCGGAGGACTTGACGCCGCTGACGCCGATGGCGCCGACGATCTCGCCATCGTGGATCAGCGGCACGCCGCCTTCGAGCGGCAACATGCCCGGCATGGCGAGATACCCCAACCGTCCGCCTGCCAGTGTTTCCTCCCATATCTTGGTCGGGCGGCGGAATTTGAGCGCCACCTGGGCCTTGGCGATGGCCACCTCGATGCTGCCCAGTTGCGCCTTGTCACGCTGCAGGTACAAGAGATGACCGCCGTCATCGACCACGGCGATGACCACGTTCCAATTGTTGCGCCTGGCCTCCGTCTCGGCGGCGGCGGCGATGCGCCTGGCATCACCCAGTTCCAGTGTTTTTTTATCTTGCATGCATTCCCCCGGGTCGAAAGTTGATGTATTTAATTGGAATGGTCGCCGGTTAATTGTTTTACGGCTTGATAGAACGGCGCATCTTTATGCGCTTCGCAGTAATTGATCAGTGTGTAGTTAAGTCCGCCGGGATCAATGGCAATGTCACGGCCCTGCGAGTTCAGCCAGTTGTATCCACTCAGGAAGCCTTGTGCCCAGGACACGTAGCCGTTGATATCCACTTCGGATTTCAATTTGATCGCTTCGAGAAAGTCACCGCAATGCCTGCCCCCTGCGCCGGAGATCGTGGCCGCCCTGGCTGGTATAGGGGCAACCGCGAATAACAGCATGGTCAATGCCAACCGCCCACGGAATGACATGAATCCCTCGAAGGTTGTGATCTGAAAATAAATTTCTAGACCGTTCAGCGCCAATTAAGTTTACCGCATTACAGTGCATTTTGACTGGCGCATTCCGCGACGAACCGGGGTATAATTTCCCACCTATGAATATATTCAAGACATTCAGAATCGTCCTCGCCGCGGGGGTGGTTTGCGTGGCGGTGAACGTGTTCGCCGATGAACCTGCCACCCCGCCCGCGGATACGACCGCCGCACCGACCCCGCCGCCACCGTCCACTCCCCCGGCCGCTCCGGATCAATCGTCTTCCGGCAACAAGGAAAAAGGCAAGGATTGCATTTGGACCTGTCTCCAATGGACCAAGGACTGCAATGTTGATCCCCGCGGAGTTTATAAATGCAACCGTGTCTGTGCGCAATTCGGCGAGCAATGTGAGTAATACTGAAGTGTTGTCCGGCCTGCGCTGGCGGGCCATCGATACCGTCCTCCTCGACATGGACGGCACCCTGCTGGATCTTTATTTTGATAGTTACCTGTGGCGGGACTGTCTGCCCAGGCGTTACGCCGAGCGCCATAACATCACCTTCAGCGCGGCGGAGGCGCATATCAATCCGCGCATCAAGGCCAGGGAAGGTACGCTCAAGTGGTATTGTCTGGACCATTGGACGCAGGAGTTCGGGATCGACATTTCCGGGTTGGAATACGAACATCGCGAGCGGATCACCGTGCGTCCGCAGGCCAGGGAATTCCTGCACTGGCTCAGGACGCAGGGAAAGCAACTGGTGCTGACCACCAATGCCCACCGCCGCAGTCTGGATCTCAAGTTACGGCAGACCGGGATCGGCGTTTTCTTCGATGAGATCTTCAGCGCCCATGATTTCGGCGCGCCAAAGGAAGAGGTGGAATTCTGGCGGCGACTGCAAACCCGTTGCGGGTTTCAGCCGGCGCGCAGCCTGCTGGTGGATGACAACCCGCGAGTGCTGCGTTCGGCGCGGAATTTCGGCATCGCTTTCGTCCTGGGCGTGCATCTCCCCGACAGCCGGGCGCCCGCGCGTTCTTCCACGGAGTTCCCGCACCTGGAGGATTTTCGCGAAATCATGGCCGCGTAATGGGCCGTCAAATGCGGCCGTAGGCAAGGTCGTAAATTCGATGTCCCGGCTTCAATGCGCGTTGCTCATAGCGCGTGAGTGGACGCCAGTGAGGGCGTGGCGACCACAACGCGGCGCCGGCCAGGTTGATCACGCCGTGAACGCCGTGCATCACCTCCGCCATCTGCCTGGCATAATCCTCCCAATCCGTGGCCAGAAACAACCGGCCATGAGAGGCCAGCTTGTCGCATAATGTCCCGGCAAAATCCGGCTGCAACAAGCGGCGTTTATGATGGCGTTTCTTCGGCCACGGGTCGGGAAAAAACACACAGATGTGTTCGAATTCGCGTGCCGGCAACAGCGCCAGCGTCTCCGCGGCATCACCGTTCAGCAGGCGGATGTTGTACAGGCCCAGTTTGTGGGCACGGCGCAGCAGGCTGCCCAAACCCGGGCGATGCACATCGATGCCGAGGTAATTATTGTCGGGCCCCGATTGGGCCAGGGCCAGCAAGGTGTCGCCATTGCCGCAGCCGATTTCCAGATGACTTGCCGCCGCCCGCCCGAAGAAGCATGACAACGATTGCCGTTCCAACGCGCCGGGATCGATGCCGTAACGAGGCCACAACTCGGCAAGGGCGTGTTCCTGCCCCGGCGTCATCCGGCCTTCACGGCGGACGTAACTGCGAACCGCGCGCCGCGGCCTCGAATCTATTGAGTCGGCCATTATCGTGGTGAAATTTGTTTTAAGCGTAGCGAGGCGCCCCGGACACGAGGCTGCAGAGCAGCGCTTTCGGGGAGGGGGGCAAACGGTTGCGCTCGATGCTGGACCGGGCCGCAGCCGCGGCAGAACAAGGCGCGTGCAGGCGGAAAACCGGAGTTGACGCGCCAGCCAATGAGGATATTGAGTCTGCGTGCAACACAGCCATGCCAAGCGCGGCAGCTTAAAACGAATTTCAGAAGAAGGTGCCGTCGATGGGGGACGAGGCGCTGGCATACGCACGGCGGGGGATGCGCCCGGCGAGATAAGCCTCGCGGCCGGCCTCCACCGCCTTGCGCATCGCCGAGGCCATCAGCACGGGATTTTTCGCCTGCGCGATGGCGGTGTTCATCAGCACGCCGTCGCAGCCCAGTTCCATGGCGATGCTGGCATCCGAAGCGGTGCCGACGCCGGCGTCCACGATGATGGGGAGGCTGGCGTTTTCAACGATGGTGCGGATGTTATAAGGATTGCGGATGCCCAGCCCCGAACCGATCGGTGCCGCCAGCGGCATCACCGCGACGCAACCCATTTTCTCGAAACGTCTGGCGATGACCGGATCGTCATTGGTGTATACCATCACTTGAAAGCCATCCTTGATCAGCGCCTCGGTGGCCTTCAGAGTTTCGGGAATGTCGGGGAAAAGCGTTTTTTCGTCACCCAGTACTTCCAGCTTGACCAAATCGTGGCCCTCCAGCAGTTCGCGCGCCAGTTGGCAGGTGCGGATCGCAGACCCCGCATCATAACAACCGGCGGTATTGGGCAATATCGTGTAATGGGCCGGCGACAGCATGTCGAGCAGATTGGGCTGACCGGCGTCCTGGCCGATGTTGGTGCGGCGCAGGGCAACGGTGACGATCTCGGCGCCGCTGGCCTCGACCGCCCTGCGGGTCTCCTCAAAATCGCGGTACTTGCCGGTGCCGATCAGCAGGCGCGAATGGAACCGGCGGGCGCCGACGCGCCAGCTGTCGAGATTTGCCGTTGAATTCTCCAAGCCCATGACATGCGCGGAAAGTAATGGCCGCGAGTATAGCTCCCGATCCTCGGACTAACCACCGCCGACGGCATGCACAATCTCAATCCGATCGCCCGGCCGCAAGCGGTGATCCGCATGACTGGATCGGGGAATGATTTCGGCGTTCACTTCCACGGCAAAGCGCCCGGATACCGCCAGCCGTTGCAGCAATGTCTGAAGAACGCAATCCTCCGGTGTCTCCACGGGCCGGCCATTGACGGTGAGTTGCATACGCCAATGCCGCGATCAGAGATCGACGATCAGGCCCTCACGGGCGATGTGGCATTCCATGTGCGACCCCCGCTCGCGGATGATCGCGAGTGCATTCGTGTGCATCGACTCAATATGCTGATCATCGTAGGTCGGATCATGGTGGTAAAGGTAAAGCACCTTGACGCCGGCTTCGATCGCGCTGTTGACCGTGTCCACGTAGCACGAATGTCCCCAGCCGCGCTTGCGGTTGTAATCCTCCGGCGTGTACTGCGCGTCGTGGATCAAAATATCGGCGTTTCGTATGCGCTGCAATTCATTGGCGCGTTCCTCGTTGCGCATGTTGTCCAGCAGTTCGCGTTCCTCGTGGTCGAATTCGTCATAGCGCTGGGCGATGGATTTTTCCAGAAACAGGAATTCATTGTCGGAGATGTAGACAATGTCCTTGCCCCGCAGGGTGATGCGGTAACCGTAGGTCACGCCCGGATGATGGACGTTGTGGTAGGAGAATGTCATGGGCCCATGCCGGATCCCCTGCCTGCCCGGCGTCAGGTATTCGATATTGGCCATCCAGTTTTCCGTCTCCACGGGAAAATAAGGCGCCTTCATCTGATCGGCGATGCGCCGCTGAATGTCGGTTTTATTTTCGCCAGGCCCGAAAAAGCGGATGTTCCAATCGCGCGCGAACGCGGGCTGGAAGAAAGGCAGGCCGCAGATGTGATCCCAGTGATAATGGGTGAGGATGATAAGCACCTCATGGCGGCCGTCCTCGGCGATCAGCTTTTCGCCCAGCGGAATGATGCCCGTACCGCCGTCGCAGATCAGCACGTAATCATCGGCGCGGATCTCGACGCAAGAGGTGTTGCCGCCGATCTTGAGGTGGCTGGGAAACGGCGCGGCATGGGAACCCCGCACGCCCCAGAAGCGCAGATAAGCCTTACCCATCCTTCACCGGCTTGCTTTGCTTCTGGCGGGCGCCGGTGTGAAGGATGATGAGATCCCGTATCGCTTGAGTGTTCATTGGCTTGGCCACGAAATCAACCGCCCCCAGTTTCTTGGCAATGGCGCGATCCTGCATGTAGTCCTTGGAGCTGATCACGATCACCTTGGTATGTTCCCAACCGGCGATGCGGCGCAGCTCCTGCAGGAAGGTCAACCCATCCTTCTCCGGCATGATGATATCAAGAAATAGCAGTTCCGGTTGATGAGTGCCGAGAGAATCCATTGCTTCGGAGGCGGAGGCGTAGGCCTTGAAATCCACGGCCAGCGGCTCCACACAGCGTTGAAAAAACTGCCGCACGCTGAGGCTGTCGTCAATCACCGCAATTGTAGGGGCCGTCGAATTCATGTATGTGCAGCAAGGGCGCGCGACCACATTATTATTAGCTTAGGCCGGGCATTAGTATAACCTTTTGAGTTGACGATGGAATCCATGGCTGTTCCCGCCGCGAAGCGGAACCGGTATCAGCGGTATTCTGTTTCTTCACCGATCTTTTCGAGACGCGAAGCCTGCATTTGGCCGCCAGTAAAGACGTAACAAAGCCACACTTTTCATTGGTTTAAATTTACATGTCACGCGAAATGAGCTGTTCCCGCCCGCGCCGCGCCGGCAGGCTGTCAGACTTCACCGCCTCGGTTAGAATGCAGACCTCTGTCCAGCGTTGGCTGGCAAAGGGGGGCATGCGACCGCCGGTTGCCGACGCGTGCGGGGAACAGCGGGTGTAGTTCAATGGCAGAACTGTAGCTTCCCAAGCTACTAACGTGGGTTCGATTCCCATCACCCGCTCCAAAAACACTAGCGACAACGACCAGCAGGTGGGACCACACCGATGGTACGCGATAAAGAGCTTGAGCAATATGCCGCGACCCTATACAGCGATACGCTGCCCTACCACAATTTTACCCACGCCCTCCAATGCATTGAGGCCGGCCACGAATTAGTTCGCCGCTGCCGCGAGGAGGGCGTGGCGATTGACGAACACGTGGTGTATTACGCCCTGCTGTTCCACGACGCCGGCTATCACGAGGATCATTTCGGCAAAGGCTACCCGACCAAGGAGGCCTATTCCGCGGCCCTGGCAGAGGCGGCCTTGAACCAGCGTGGCGTCGCGCCTGCGACGGTGCAACAAGTCACGGCCGCCATCCTCGCCACCCGGCGTGACGCCCGATTTGTGTCGGTCGAGGAGAAAGCGGTGCGTGCAGCGGATCTCTCGGGGTTGGCAGCCGACTATGGTGTATTCCGCGCCAATACCGAAAAACTGAAATACGAGTATGAAATCATGACCGGCGGCCCCATTTCCTGGGATGAATGGATAGCCATGGCGGATGAAGTGGTGAGCTATTTTCTGTCGCAGGACATCCGGCTCACCCGGTATTATTTCGACGAAAGCGGCGATTCCATTTTTCACAAGCGCACGATGGCAAATCTCAATCGCTTGCGCGCCGAACGCGGCGCCTAAGCGGGATTGGCCGGCCGTGAACCGGCCGCGACTGACGTTTTTGGGTGTGCGCTAAGTCTGCCCGTCCTTGACCCGCAGCAGCATGAAGTCCTGACCGTTATCCATCAGCTTGGCGCGCATGGCCTGCACTTCACTTATATCCTTGAATGGCCCGATGCGTACCCGAAACCAGGTGTCGCCGCCATTGACGACCACCTTCTGAATGTCGGCGCTGATGCCGTGGAGCGCCAGGTTGGCCTTGGCCTTGTCAGCTTCTTCGAAGCGCTGATACGAGCCGACCTGCAACACGTAGGCCCCCGGAGCCAGTGTAGGCTGGTTGCCCTTGTCGGTATTGCCCAGCTGCCAGTCCGGTACCTTGACCTCCATTTCGGGCAGGATGGTGTAAAAGTCAAAGCGGGGTTTGACAGCTGGCGCCGGTTTGGCTGCCGCGGCCGCCGGCGCCGGCTGGGTCGCCGCGGCAGGCGAACGGCTCAAGGCCGGGACACCGGCAACGGGGGTGGCCACGGGCGCCGGCCGGTGCAGGTAAACGAACAACGTGATCAAAAGCCCCAATCCCAGTCCCGACGCAAAGGCGAGCCAGGCCGGTGTCGCTGCCGGCTTGTTTTTTTTGCGTGATGTCGCGTGTTTGTAATCGCGGGCCATTACATGACCTCGGGGGCCGATACCCCCAGCAGCGACAACCCGTTTTTCACCACCAAACGGGTCGCGGCGCAGACGTTAAGCCGGGCCTCGCGTAGCGTCTCGCTCGCACTCAGAAATTTGTGCGCGTTGTAGTAGGCATGAAATTGGTTGGCCAATTCCGTCAAATAATGCGCGAGTTGATGTGGTTCACGCAACTGCGCCGCTGACTCCACCACCTCCGGATAACGTGACAGCGTGCCAAGCAGCCGGCGTTCATGGGGCTCCGTCAACTGATGCAAATGGGCGTTGCCGCGCGCCGGATCCCAGGCCAGCCCTTTTTCGGTCAGTTGCCGGAAGACGCTGCAAATGCGTGCATGGGCGTACTGCACGTAATACACCGGGTTGTCGCTGGTCTGGGAACGCGCCAGATCGACGTCGAATTCCAGATGCTGGTCATGCGAGCGCATGAGGTAGAAAAAGCGCGTGGCATCACGTCCCGCCTCATCGACAAGCTCCTTCAGGGTGACGAAGTTGCCGCTGCGCTTGCCCATGCGGCCGGAGGCCAGCGTGACGAATTGGATCATCAGCACTTCCAGCGCATCGTTGCGGCCGGTGAGCGATTCAAGCGCCGCGCGCATGCGCACCAGCAAACCATGGTGATCCGCCCCCCACACGTCGATCAATTGCGGCCAGCCGCGTTCCAGTTTATCCACATGATAGGCCAGATCGTTGCCGAAATAAGTCGGAGAGCCGTCCGCCTTGATGAGGACGCGATCCTTGTCATCGCCATGTTCGGTGGTGCGAAACCACAACGCCCCGTCCTTTTCATACGTATGGCCGGACTTGACCAACTCCTTGCGCCGCTTGTCCGCCAGTCCGGATTCGACCAACTCGCGCTCGGAATACCAGTTGTCGAAGCGTACGCCAAACGCTTCAAGTGCGGCCCGGATGTCAGCGAGCTGGCTGTCAAGGGCAAACCGACGCAAATCGATGAAGGCCGCGTTTCCCAGATTCTGTTTGCACACCTTGATCAGGGAATCGAGGTAATGTTCCTGCTGCTTCTTCAGGGACTCTTTTTCGGATTCGTCTGCGGTCTCTGGAATTTCCGGATCGACGGGCAATTGAAATTGCAGATCAGCCCGCAGCTTGAGCCGGTCGCCGTTTAGTTGGTGATATTTTTCGGCAATGGCCTTGACGTAAGCACCGGGATATCCGCGCTTGGGAAAGGAAATGGCGGCCGGCCCAAGCAGTTCAAGGTACCGCACCCATGCACTGACGGCGAGCGCCTCCACCTGCCGGCCTGCGTCGTTGATGTAGAACTCGCGGAAAACTTCGTAACCCGCCGCCTCCATGATGTTACAGAGGCTGTCGCCATAGGCGGCATTGCGGCCGTGGCCCACGTGCAGCGGGCCGGTCGGGTTGGCGGAGACGAATTCGACCAATACTCGGCCGCGCGATCCCGCACGCTCGCGACCGTAGTTCTCCCCCGCCGCAAGGATGTCCACGATAACATCCGCATAAGCGCTGGAGGTCAGAAAAAAATTGATAAAACCCGGACCCGCGATTTCTATTTTTTCTACGTGCGGGGAAGCAGACAGGCTGGCCTTGATCTTTTCCGCCAGGGCGCGCGGCGGCATGCCGCACGCCCTGGCTATGGTGAGGGCGAAATTTGAGGTGAAATCGCCGTGCTGCTCGTCGCGAGTGCGCTGCAGCTGAATATCCACCACCGCAGGCAGGGCGACACCGGATTCACGTACCCGGTCCAGTGCTTTTCCCAGCTCTTTGCGCAAGACTGATTTCAACAAGATGCAGTATCCTCAAAGGCGTCGCATTCTAAAACATATCCTGTGGGTCAACATCCAGTGACCAGCGCACCCGCCGGGCCGCCGGCAACGTCTCCAGTGCCGGCAGCCACTGCATCAACACCCTGTGCAAAGGCTGGCGGTGGGCGGCCTGCAGCCATAGCTGGGCGCGGTGATGACCGGCACGGCGGGGGCGCGGCGCGGGCAGCGGGCCATGCGCCTGCATGCTGGAGGGCAGCGGGGGGAGCAAGCCGCGCGCCTGCTCGAGAAATTGCCGGGCGGCTTCCATGCGCGCCGCTTCGGCGCGCAGAAGGGCCAGATGGGAGTAAGGCGGCAGATGTGTCTCGCGTCGCTCCGCGAGCAGTTGCATGCCGTAAGCGGAATAATCCTGCCGCAGCAGGGCTTGCAGCAGCGGGTGATCGGGATGATGCGTCTGTACCATGACCTCGCCCTGATGTCGCACGCGTCCCGCCCGCCCGGCGACCTGCAGCAGGAGTTGCATCAGGTGTTCGGCGGCGCGGAAATCGGCGCTGTACAAGGCGCCATCGGCATCGACGACACAGACCAGCGTCACTCGCGGGAAATCATGGCCCTTGGAAAGCATTTGGGTGCCGACCAGAATGGATGCCTGTCCAGTGTGCGCCTGCTCAATCGCAGCGGCGAGCGCGCCCTTGCGGCGCGTACTGTCACGATCTATGCGCATAATCGCCGCATCGTGAAAACGTTGTCGCAGGCTTTCCACCAGCCGTTCCGTGCCCTGACCGGCCTTCACCCAGGCTGCCGCCGCGCCGCACTCACCGCAGTGATCCGGTAGTGCCCGCTGACTGCCGCAGTGGTGGCAACACAAGCAGCCACTCTCCCGATGATAAGTCAGATGTGCGTCACAACGCGGACAGTCCAGCACCCGGCCGCATTCATGGCACAATACTGCCGGTGCATAGCCACGCCGGTTGAGGAACACCAGTACTTGTTCCTGCGACGCCAGCCGCCGGGCGATGGCGTCTATCATGGGCTGGCTCAAGCCACCGGCGAGCGACCGCTGCCGCAGATCGACAAGCCGCAGGACGGGCATGGGCACGCCGGTGGCGCGTTCCGGCAGGCTGAGGCGCGTATACCGTCCGCGGCTGACGTTGTGCAGCGTCTCCAAACTGGGCGTGGCCGATCCCAGCACGACGGGTATCTGCTCCTGCTGTGCGCGGGTGATGGCCACGTCACGCGCCGAATAGCGAAAGCCTTCCTGCTGTTTGTAGGAACCGTCATGTTCCTCATCGACGATGATGGCACCCGGCCGCGCCAGCGGCAGCCACACCGCCGAACGCGTGCCGATAATGATCGGTGCCTCACCGCGTTTGGCGCGCCACCACGTGTGCGCCCGTTCGGCGTCCGTCAGCGTCGAATGATAGAGCGCCACCGGATGTCGCAGCCGCTGTTCAAAACGTCGCACGGTCTGCGGGCTCATGCCGATCTCCGGGATGAGCACCAGGATTTGCCTGCCTTTGGCGAGCGAGTCCATGGCGATTTCCAAATACACCTCGGTTTTACCGCTGCCCGTCACTCCGTGTAACACGAAAACCTGGAAATGATCCCTGGCGGCCAGGATCTGGGTGACAGCACCCTGCTGCGCCGGTGTGAGCACGGGTACATCGCCGGCCTGTGGGTCGACGTCTGTTACCGTCTCGGCGCTGATCTCCCGTGGACTGCGACCCAGGCGCAGAGACTGCGGCAGCGCCGCGGCGATGACCTCACCCAGGGGATGGTGATAATACGTCGCTGCCCAACGCAGTAATCTGCGGGCGGGCGCATCGAGTAACGGCGTTTCGTCGACCAGGGCATGGATGGACTTGAGACGCTCACGGGGCAGTTCGCTTTCCGTGGTTCGATCCCAGAGGATGCCGATGCAATCCCGGCGGCCAAAAGGCACCCGCGCCCGCGCGCCGATATGCGCCTGCGCCCGCAGCGGCTCCGGGATCAAATAATCAAAGCAGCGGCGGAAGGGAACAGGCAGCGCGACCCGCGCGATCGGACCATCAGAAGTGGACATCTGGATTCCACGTCATCGACGCGCCCTGCTCGCCGAGCAGGCGGCGCACCGCACCGATGTCCGCGCGCCGGACGGGACGGCCGTCGATGGGGCTCACCGGCGCGGCCCGATGTTGCGCGCCGGTGGGGAACAGAACCAGCCGTATGGATTGTCCGCCCGCGAGGAAGGAGAGGGTGATGTACATGCGGTCGCTGCCGGCGTAACGGCGCTCGCCCAGTTGATGGGGGATGCCGCGTTCCTCCAGGAATCCGGTCAACTCCTCCAGCGTATCGCCAAAGACGTGCAGGGAAATGGCGCTATGCGGGCGGGCGGTGCCGGCGAGCACAGGTCCGACGAGGCAGGGCGAATAGGGCGCCAGCAGGCGCATGGCTTCAAGCGCCGCTCGACGCATGACCTGTTGCCGTCCCCGATGCTGCTCGCCACCGAAGAGTTGCTGGTGGGCGATCAATGCCGCCTCGATTTCCGCGAATGTGGGCAGGTCGCGCGGCGAATGCCGCATCATCTGTCCCGCCTTGAGGCGGGCCTGGGGGAAACCCAGCTTCCCGTCCACGGCCAGAAGCCCGGCGGCCATTTGCGCCAGCTGTTGTCGGATTTCACTGCTTTTCTTGCGGAGTTTGGCGCGCATGCCGGAGAGGAGGCCTAAAACAGTTCGGAGTCCTGGCTGGTTCCCGGTGTCCCCGAATTATTGACCGCCGCGCTGGTCGGCGGCGCGATGCTTGTCGGCACCTGCTCCTCGCGGAAGGTCTCGAAGATGGCTGCCGGGTCATCGGGCCGGGCCAGCAGGCCGGTCTGCGGATCGATGCGAACGGTGACGAGCCCCGGCGGCTGCGGCCACAGCGATTCAGGCATCCCCTCCAGCGCTACGCGCATGAAATCGATCCACATCGGCAGCGCCGCCTTGGCGCCGGTCTCGTCCTTGCCCAGCGGCTGCACCTGATCGAAGCCCACCCAGACCGTTGTCTCCAGCTGTGTGTTGAAACCCGAAAACCAGGCGTCTCGCTGGTCATTGGTCGTGCCGGTCTTGCCGGCAATATCGCTGCGTCCCAGCACCCGCGCGCGCTGGCCGGTGCCGTAGTTGATGACATCGCGCATGATGGAGGTCATCATCCAGCAATTTTGGGGGTTGATGACGCGCGGCGCGAAGGTGGTGTCCGTGGGCGCGGGCGCAGCCGGAGCGCCAGGGGCCGTGATCTCACAATCATGGCAGGCTCGCCGCGGCGATGCCTGCATCAAGATATGCCCCTGAGCGTCCTGGATGTGATCGATGAAATAGGGCTCGATCAGAAAACCGCCGTTGGCGAAGACGCTGTATCCGCGTGCCACTTCAATAGGTGCCAGTTCACCCGTGCCCAGCGCCAGCGAGAGACTGTGCGGCAGGCGGTCCACATCGAAGCCAAAATTCCGCACGTAATTCAGGGCCACATCGACCCCCATCTCGCGTACCAGCCGGATGGAAACCAGATTGCGTGACTTGGTCAGCGCTTCACGCAGGCGGGTGGGGCCGGCGAAATCGCGCTCGTAATTTTCCGGTCGCCAGCTTTCCTCCAGCCCCGGTTCATCAACCACGATGGGTGCGTCATTGATGATGCTGGCCGGTGTGAACCCATTGTCCAGCGCGGCGGAGTAAAAGAAAGGCTTGAAATTGGAGCCCGGCTGCCGCCGCGCTTGGGTGACACGGTTGAACTTGCTGTGGGCGTAGTCAAAGCCGCCAACCAGGGCACGGATGGCGCCATCCCCCGGCACCATGGAGATCAATGCGCCCTGCACGGCCGGAATCTGCGCCAGCCGCCATTGGCGTTGGGATGGTTTGACCGCGGCCTCACTTTTCTTTTTGCGGGCACTGTCATCGCCGGGCTCTTCGTCGGCCGCCAGCTGTACGCGCACTATATCGCCAACTTTTACTGTTTCCCGGGCCGTTTTGGGCGCCGGGCCGTGTTTATCCTTGTCAATGTAGGGAGCCGCCCAGGACAAACCGGGCCACTCAACATGGATCACCCCCGCGGTTGGGGTGTAAACGTCGATGGATTTGTCGGCGACAGCGGTCACGATGCCCGGCAGCAGATCCACTGAAACTTCGTCATTGGCCAGCGCCGTCGCCCATTGTGTCTGGGCGCTGTTGGGCGGGAGATCGACATGGCGTTCTGCGCCCCGGTAACCATGGCGTCGATCGTAGTCGATCAACGCGGTGCGCAACGCGGTGTTTGCCGCCTCCTGCAAACGTGAGTCCAGTGTGGTGTAGACCCGAAAACCGGAAGTGGTCGCCGTCTCTTCACCGTATTTCTCAATTAAGGCAGAGCGCACCATTTCCGCCATATCCGGGGCTTCGACTTCGATCGGCAGGCCATGGAGGGATGTCGCGATGGGCGCGCGCATGGCCTCGTCATACTGGGCCTGCGTGACATGGCCTTTCTCCAGCAGGCGGCGCAGCACGTAACTACGACGCTTGAAGGCGGCATCCGGGTCATGCACCGGGTTGTAATCCGTGGGGGCGGGGGGGATGCCGGCGATGGTGGCCACTTGATCCAGCCGCAGATGCTGCATGTCCGTGCCGTAGTAGACCTCGGCTGCGGCGGCAATGCCGTAGGCGCGCTGGCCCAGAAATATGGTGTTCAGATAGAGCTCGAGGATTTCATCCTTGCTGAATTCCTGTTCAATCTTCAATGCCAGCAGGATTTCCCTGGCCTTGCGTACGTAGTCCTTGTGGGGCGTGAGAAAGAAGGCCCGCGCCACCTGCATGGTGATGGTGCTGCCACCCTGGCGCTTGTTGCCGGCGCGCAGTTCGTTGGCAATAGCGCGCACCAGCCCCTGCCAATCAACCCCGGGATGTTCGTAGAAACGATCATCCTCGGCGTCCAGAAACGCATGAACGACGATCGGCGGCACGTCTTTCAAATGTACCGGTGTGCGGCGCTTCTCACCGAATTCACCGAGCAGTCGTCCGTCGCGGGTGTAGATGCGCAGCGGCACCTGCAATTGCACATTCTTGAGCATTTGGACGTCGGGTAATCCGGGCAACAGGTAGTACACCGTGCCTCCGGCGGCGAGCAATACCGCCAAAAAACCAGCCAAGAGGAGATTGAACGCAAAACGCAACATATAGTGTTTCGTATTTTTTAATACCGCTATAGGTTATGAAAGTAAAATTTAAACAATAAAAACTTATTTATAGCAATGAATTACGATAAATATTTAATTTGTTTTTTAAATAAAATTTGGCTATAGTTATCGCCGGGAGTTAATGTTTAGAGCGATGTATGCTGTATAACCATGCACCATAGAAGGGAAAAACAGTGGCATTGCTAGCGCGAAAAAAGCCGCAGCTGGTGGGCATCGATATCAGTCCTACCACGATCAAGTTGCTCGAGATCAGCCGCAGCGGAAAGAACTATAAGGTCGAAAGCTACGCGGTGGAGCCGCTGCCGCCCAACGCGATTGTCGATCGCAACATTGCCGATGTCGCCACCGTGGGCGAAGCCATCGGCCGTGCGGTCAAGAAATCTGGCACACGAACCAAATTCGCCGCCTGCGCAGTGTCAGGCGCCGCAGTCATCACCAAGGTCATTACCATGGACAAAGGTCTCACGGATGAGCAAATGGAATCCCAGATCCAGCTTGAGGCCGATCAGTATATACCCTATCCCCTGGAGGAAATACGCCTGGATTTTGAAGTCCAGCGCGCTTCTCCGCAGGACGCGAACAAGGTGGAGGTACTGCTGGCTGCTTCGCGCAGCGACAATGTCGAAGCGCGGGTGGCGGCGCTGGAAGTGGCGGGATTGACCGCCAAGGTGGTGGATGTCGAGGCCTTCGCGCTGGAGAACTCCGTCAACCTGATCGTCGATCAAATGACCGGTGGCGGGGAGCCCGGAATCATCGCAGTCGCAGACGTCGGGGCGACGGTGACGACTTTGAGTGTGCTGCAAGATCGCAAGATTATTTACAACCGCGAGCAGCAATTCGGGGGTCGTCAGCTGACTGAGGAAATCCAGCGGCGTTACGGATTGTCCTATGAAGAGGCGGGGCTGGCCAAGCGCCAGGGCGGATTGCCTGAAAATTACGAGCCGGAGGTGCTGGAGCCTTTCAAATCCTCCATGGCCATGGAAATCAGCCGCGCCCTGCAATTCTTTTACTCCGCGAGCCAGATAGGCGCCGTCGATCACATTCTGGTGGCGGGCGGTTGCGCCGCCATTCAAGGCATAGCCCAGGTCATCGAGAGCAAGACCGGCACCCGCACCTCGGTGGCGAATCCCTTTGCCCAGATGCAAACCTCGTCACGCCTGCGGGAGGAGATTCTTCGCGCCGATGCGCCAGCACTGATGGTGGCTTGTGGTTTGGCCTTGAGGAGCTTCAGCTAATGGCCCGCATAAACCTTCTACCCTGGCGCGCCGAACTGCGGCGTGAGCAACGCAACCAATTTGCCACCATGCTGGGCATCACGGCGGTTGTGGCGATTGTCGCCGCGGCCGCGGTGTGGTGGTACTACGACCAGAAGATCGATTATCAAAAGCAGCGCAATACATATTTGGATGCTGAAATCGCCAAATTGGACAAGAAAATCGATGAGATTAAGGACATGGAGCAGGAACGGGAACGCCTGGTGAAACGCATCGAGGCGATCCAAAACCTGCAGACTGTCAGGCCACTCGAAGTGCGGCTGTTTGATGAGATTGTCACGACCCTGCCTGAAGGCGTGTTTATCAAGCAGATAGATCAAAAAGGCTCCGCGATCACCATCAGGGGATCCGCACAGTCACAATCGCGGGTGTCAAATTACATGCGCAATATCGAGGCCTCGAAGTGGCTGACCAATCCGAGGCTCGAAGTGGTGCAAACCCAAACCGCGCCCAAGGAAGGGGAACGCACCAGCGATTTCATACTGCACGTCGATCAAGTACTGCCCACCCTTGAGGCGGAGCAGCCCAAGGGCAAAAAGGGCGCCAAGAAGCCCGTCAAGAGGGGTGCGTGATGAAACTCTCTGACCTTCAAAATTTATCCCTGGATAACGTCGGTACTTGGCCGCTGCCGATCAAGGCGTTCACCATGCTGTTGTTGTTTGCCCTCCTTGTAGGCGGAGGTTACTACGAATTCACCATGCCGCAGCTCGAAGAATTGGACAAGGCCCAGAAACAGGAAGCGGACAAACTGTCTGATCTGGACACCAAGCAACAAAAGGCGGCTAACTTGGAGGCTTTGCGCCTGCAATTGGATGACATCCGCAAAATCATGGATGAGATGAAACAGAAACTGCCCAGCAAGACACAGATTCCGGACCTGCTGCAGAGCGTATCGCAGGCCGGACTGGGCGCGGGTCTGGAGTTTGAAATTTTCAAGCCCGGTGCGGAAAAACCCGTGGAGTTCTACGTCGAGTTGCCCATTGATATCCGGGTGAACGGCCAGTACCACGAATTCGGCAAATTTATCAGCCAGGTGGCCAACTTGGAACGCATTGTGACGGCCCATGACATCAAAATAAAAAGTTCGGGCAAGGGCGACAAATTGGTAATGGAGGCCACCGCCAAGACTTACCGTTATCTCGATGAGAAGGAAGAACAGGAGGCTGCGGCTAAAAATGTCAAAGCGAAGCCCGCGAAGAAAAAATAGCAACGCGTTACTGCTAATCCTGACGCTGCTGGGCGTTGCACTGACGGGTTGTGTATCCCGTGACATGAGCGACCTTGAGGCCAGGGTGCAGGAACTGCTGGCGCGCAAGGCCAGCACATCGATCGAGCCGCTGCCCGAGGTGAAGCTGCCGGAAAGTTACGCCTACCAATCCGCCGATGCGAACCGGCGCGATCCGTTCGAAAGCTTCAAGAAGGAAGCCGCCACGGCTCAGGCTGCCCAGAAGGGCGCGCCTCAGGATGCCAAGACGGCGGAACTGATGAAGGAGATTGAGGGGCACAATCTTGAGGATCTGGAGAACTTCGAGCTCGACAGTCTGCGCATGGTTGGCACGTTGCAGGATGCCAATGAATTATGGGGCATTATCCTGGACAAGACCGGCACGGTACATCGGGTCAAGGTCGGAAACTACATGGGCAGGAATCACGGCAAGATTTTGAGCATCAGCGAAGACAAGATCGAGTTGAGGGAGATTGTCAGTACAACAACTGGCAGCAATGGCTTGGAAGAGCGGTCCGCCAGCATAGCGCTGTCGGAGCCGAAATAAAGCAGAAGGGGTGACTTATGAACGGGATGAACGTGAATCGGAAATGGCATTGGGAGCGGATGTGCCGCTGGCTCTTGGTGGCGGCATGGTCGTTATGCAGCCTGGACGCCCTGGCCGATGAACCCAGCTTGAACGGCATCAAATCGACCGCCCTGCCCGGCGACAAGGTGCAGGTGCGTCTGGAGTTGTCCTCGCCGCCGGCGGACAAGCCGCTCAGCTTCACCATCGACAACCCCGCGCGCATCGCGCTGGATTTCCCGGGCACCAAACTCAATCTCGCCAACAAGACCCAGACCATCGGCTCCGGCGCGGCGCAGAGCGTCAGCGCCGTCGAGGCCGGTGGCCGCACCCGCGTCGTACTGAACTTGGTACGCATGGTGGGTTACGACGTGAAGGTTGACGGCAATGACGTCGTGGTCACCCTCGACAGTGCCCCGGCTTCGATCAGCACCTCGACGGCCAGCCTGGCGACTGCCGCGCCCGCGGGGCCGGCGGGCGCCGCCAAGGGCGCCATCGAGGGCATAGACTTCCGCCGCGGCGACAGTGGTGAAGGCATGGTCATGATCAAGCTGACCGACCCCGCGACGGTGGTCAACATCAACGAGGAGGGCGGGCAAATCATCGCCGACTTCGTGAACACACAGTTGCCGGAGAACCTGGACCGAAGGCTGGAGGTGACGGATTTCGCCACGCCGGTAAAGGATATCGACACCCGCCGTCATGGCAATGGCACGCGCATGCGGATCACGCCCGTCACCAATGCGCAATTTGAACATCTGGCCTATCAGATGGACAATCTCTTTACCATCGAACTGAAGCCGTTGACCAAGGAAGAGCAGGAAGCGTCGAAGAAAGACAAGTTCGGTTACACGGGCGAGAAACTATCGCTCAACTTCCAGAACATCGAGGTGCGGGCCGTGCTGCAGTTGCTGGCCGATTTCACCGGTCTGAATCTGGTGGCTTCTGATACGGTGACGGGCAATGTGACGCTGCGTTTGAAGAACGTCCCCTGGGATCAGGCGTTGGACATTATCCTGCGCTCCAAGGGGCTGGCCATGCGTCAGGCGGGCAACGTCATCATGGTGGCACCCGCCGAGGAGATCGCCACCCGTGAGAAGCTCGAATTGGAGCAACAAAAGCAAGTCAAGGATCTGGCGCCACTGCACACCGAGTTCGTGCAGGTAAACTACGCCAAGGCCGACGATATCGCCAAATTGCTCAAGGCGGAAAAAAACACCCTGATTTCCGATCGTGGCAGTGTCTCCACGGATGAGCGCACCAACACGTTGTTGATTCAGGAGACCGTCGACAAGATTACCGAGATCCGCAAACTTGTCAGCACATTGGATCGGCCGGTCAAGCAGGTATTGATCGAATCCCGCATTGTGGTCGCCGACGACACCTTCAGCAGGCAGCTCGGCGTGCGCTTCGGTTACAGCCGGGCCGCGAAGGTTAATGACCTTGGCAATAATGGTACGTATATTGTCGGTGGCAAGGTTCCTGGCGATACGACATTTTTCTCCAATGGCACCGCCACACCGACGGCCTTTAATGTCGGCAACGTCGAAAACTACATTGTCAGTCTGCCGGTGACGAGTCCAGCGGGCGCCGTGGAACTGGCCGTCGGCAAGATCGGCAGCTACCTGCTGCAATTGGAGTTGTCCGCGCTGCAGGCGGAAGGCCGGGGTGAGGTCATCTCCAGTCCGCGCGTGATTACCGCCGATAAAAAGGAAGCAGTCATCCAGCAAGGCACGGAAATTCCCTACCAGCAGGCCAGCTCCAGCGGCGCCACCTCGGTGTCCTTCAAATCCGCGGTGCTGAGTCTGAAGGTCACGCCGAACATCACGCCGGATGATCGCATCATTATGGATCTGGCGGTCAACAAGGACGCGGTCGGACAGTTGTTCGCCGGCATACCGAGCATCGATACCAACAGCGTAACCACGCAGGTGCTGGTGGATAATGGCGAGACCGTGGTGCTGGGTGGCGTGTATACCCAGACCAACCGGAATGATACGACGCGCGTACCGTTCTTCAGTGACCTGCCTTATTTCGGATTCCTGTTCAGGAATACGAGCATACAGCACGACAAGAAGGAATTGCTGATCTTCGTTACGCCCAAGATCATCAAGGAAAGTTTGGCCCTGCAATAAGATATTCCCATCGATGTTCGGGGGAGTGCCATTGGCACTCCCCTTTTTATTTGGCGCGTCGCGTGCCAAGCTATCTTTTGATCCTTGTCGCCCGTCTCCCCCACGTGTCACGATCCGCCGCACACAATCTATTCCTGATCGGTCCCATGGGGGTGGGCAAGACCACCATTGGCCGGCAACTGGCCAAGAGCCTGCATCGTGAATTCATCGACAGTGATCGCGAGATCGAACAGCGCACCGGCGTGCGCATCGCGCTGATTTTCGAGATCGAAGGCGAGGCGGGTTTTCGTGAGCGGGAAAGCCAGATGCTGACTGATCTGACCCGCCGGCGGGATATTGTGCTTGCCACCGGCGGCGGCGCCGTCATCCGCGCGGAGAACCGGCGACTGCTGAGTGACCGCGGCGTGGTGGTATACCTGCGCGCGCCGCTGGCGTTGCTGGTGGAACGCACGGCCCGCGATCGACAACGCCCGCTGCTTCAGAATAACGATCCCAAGGCCACATTGACCGCGCTGCTGGCCGAGCGTGAACCGCTGTACCGCGAGATTGCCGATTTGATTGTCGATACCGGCCACCGTACAGTACGCCACATCGTGAATGAAATCCGCGTCTTTCTTGACGCCTGCCAGGATGCACACCGTCCACGTTAATCTCGCGGAACGCGGCTACCCGATATACATCGCGCCCGGACTGCTTGACGATCCGAAATGGCTTGCACATCTGCGTGGCCGGCAGGTGATGATCGTCACCAACACCATTGTGGGCCCGTTGTATCAGGCGCGGGTGGAACACACGCTCGCGAAACATCATCCCGGCTGCGAGGTGCGGAGCGTGGTGCTGCCGGATGGCGAGGAACACAAGACGCTTGCGGTCATGAGCGAAATCGTAACGGCGCTGCTGCAAAATCGGTTTGACCGCGGTTGCGCGCTGTTGGCGCTGGGCGGCGGCGTGGTGGGCGACCTCACCGGCTTCGCCGCCGCCTGTTACCAGCGGGGCGTGGATCACTTGCAATTTCCGACCACCCTGCTGGCGCAGGTCGACTCCGCCGTGGGCGGCAAGACCGCCGTCAACCATGCGCTGGGCAAGAACATGATCGGCGCATTTCACCAGCCCCGGGCGGTGGTTGCCGATACTGCGACACTGCACACGCTGCCGGAGCGGGAACTGCACGCCGGCCTCGCCGAGGTGATCAAATACGGATTGATCCGCGATGCGGAATTTTTCAACTGGCTGGAAAACAATCTCGATGTCCTGTTGCGCCGGGACGACGCGGCACTGGCCTATGCCATCGCCCGCTCGTGCCGCAACAAGGCGGAGGTGGTGGCGGCGGACGAGCGCGAAGCCGGTGGGCGGGCGCTGCTAAATCTGGGTCATACCTTCGGTCATGCCATCGAGACCGGCCTCGGCTACGGCGTATGGCTGCATGGCGAGGCGGTGGGCGCCGGCATGGCGATGGCGGCTGATCTTTCCCATCGACTCGGCTGGCTCAGCCAGGTCGATGCAGCGAGGATCCGCGCCCTTCTCAAGCGCGCCCATCTGCCCGCAGCCGCGCCGGCTTCGCTGGACGCCGCGCGTTTACGTGAACTCATGGCGGTGGACAAGAAAACCCAGGCCGGTCGTCTGCGACTGGTTCTGCTCAGACGCATCGGTGAGGCGGTGGTGACGGCGGACTTCGAGACGGCGGCGCTGATGACCACGCTGCGCACCTGCTGTGCCACGGACGCGACGTCCGCCGCATGATTTTTCAGGGTGTGTGAGTCATGCACGAGGCGCCTGCGTCCACACCGCCTCAAGACACCGCTGCGATCTTTCTCACCCACGCCTGGGAAGAGCGGTTGGAGATCATCCGCCACCTGATCGATCACAGCCGGCAGATTCTGCTAATCCTGGGTGATGCGGGCAGTGGCAAGTCGACATTGCGCGGACACCTGACCCGTGTTGCGCCCGCCGCATGGCGGGTGGTCACCCTCGACGCCGCACCCTTCGACGATGCCCTCACGTTGGTGGAACGGCTGGCGACCGGTCTCGGGATGACCCCGGGGCCGAAGGATCAGCTGGAAGTTCGCACCCGGGCAATGGAGGAGCACCTGAAAGGCCTCCATCACACCGGCGCGCTGCCGGTGGCGTTGATCGATGACGCGCATCAGTTGCCCGCCGACGCCCTGTTGCTGTTGCTGCGCCTCGCCACTTCGGGGGCCGATGCCCCGTTGCGCGTGGTGCTGTTCTGCGATCCGCGCGTCACCCGCCTGCTGGAAAGTCCGCAGCTACTGGCCTATCAACGCGCCATCCTGCATACGGTCGAAATGCCCGCCTACACAGTGGAGGAAACAGCGGCGTTTCTCGTCTGGTGGCATACCCATACAGGGCGGGATCCCAACCTGCTGGTCGAAGCCCGCGTCCGTGCCGTGTATCAGGCCTCCCAGGGATTGCCGGGGCGCATTCTGGCATTGGATGCGGGACGCTTGACGCAAGAGCCGCAAAAAAACATTCGTGTCATCACTCATGGCCGTTCCCATCGCATGTATTTTGTTGGTGCCGCGGTACTCCTGTTGCTGGTGGTATTGATGGTATTTATCTGGCGCGCGCCGACACCGGCGGAAAAATCACCCGAACCGGTCGCGCCAGAAGCTCCCCCGAGCAACGCGATCACGACAGCGCCTGTCCGGCCGCCGGCCAGTCTCGAAAGTTCACCCATGCAAACTCCGACTGTGCCAGAGGCAACCACGTCGGAGAAGATCAGTCCGATCCAAGCAAATATCAGGACGGCCGATAATCGATCAACGAAAATTTCCCCGCCGCCCGCTCCGGCTGTCGCACTGGCTGCAAGGTTACCCAAGGCCTCCGCCGTGGACGGCAATCGCGTGCCCAAAGATGATGCCTGGCTTCGCAAACAGTCCCCCGATCGATATGTAATTCAGTTATTCGGCAGCCACGACCAAGGTACAGCCAGGAAATACGCGGAACGCCCCGATCTAGCAGGCCACACCGCGATCTACACCACCCAGCACGACCAGCAACCTCTCCACGTCGTGGTCTACGGTCTCTATGACAACCGCGCGGAGGCGGTCACCGCCATCGACCGGCTGCCCGCCGACGTGGTGCGCCAGAAACCGTTCCCGCGTTCTGTGGGTGAGGTGCAGCGGCTCATGAATGCAGGACCATGACGCGATATCAGTGACACAACCGGCTGCCGGGCTATATAATTTCCGCCCTTTTCTCCGGCTTTTAAGGATGTGACGGCGGCGGTGAGTGAATCCGTGGATAGAGGCAATCTCATGACCAGGCCTGCGGCGCAAGGTCTGTATGACCCCGCTTATGAGCACGATGCCTGCGGCGTGGGGTTTGTCGTGCACATCAAGGGCAAGAAGTCGCACAGTATCGTTGAGCACGGCATCACCATCCTGAAAAATCTGCTGCATCGCGGCGCCTGCGGTTGCGAGGAAAACACCGGCGACGGTGTCGGCATACTCATCCAGATGCCGCACGCGTTTTTAAAGCGCGTTTGCGGTGAATGCGGCATCAACCTTCCGGAAGCCGGCCATTACGGATGCGGACTGATCTTTCTGCCGCGCGATCCGGCGCAGTCGCAGTGGTGTCGGCAGCAGTTCGAAGTCATCATCCGCGAGGAGGGGCAGGAATTTCTCGGCTGGCGCGACGTGCCGACCCAGGATGCCGAGGTCGGCCCCACCGCCCGCGCCTGTGAACCGGACTTCAAGCAAATCTTCATCAGCCGCGCCCCGGGCCTGGACGACATGGCCTTCGAGCGACGGCTGTACATCATCCGCCGGCGTATTGAGAACGCCGTCCATACCAGCAAGCTCGGCGAGAAGGAATTGTTTTACATTCCCAGCCTGTCCGCGCGGACGCTGGTGTACAAGGGCATGCTGACCGGCGTGCAGATCGAACCGATGTTCCCGGACATCACCGCGCCGGACGTGGAAAGCGCATTGGCGCTGGTGCATCAACGCTTTTCCACCAATACCTTTCCGTCGTGGCCGCTGGCGCATCCCTTCCGCTATATCGCGCACAATGGCGAGATCAACACCCTGCGCGGCAACATCAACTGGATGCGTGCGCGCGAAGCAATGTGCGCGTCGCCGATCTGGGGCGATGAAATACGAAAGCTGTTTCCCATCGTGCAGGAAGGCGGTTCGGACTCGGCCTGTTTCGACAACGTGCTGGAATTTCTGCACATGTCCGGCCGCACGCTGCCGCACGCCGTGCTGATGATGATCCCGGAGGCCTGGAGCGGTCATGAAGGCATGGACGCGGCGCGCAAGGCGTTTTACGAGTTCCACGGCTGTCTCATGGAACCGTGGGACGGCCCGGCCTCCATCGCCTTTACCGACGGAACCGTCATCGGCGCAGTGCTGGATCGCAACGGCCTGCGGCCGTCGCGCTATTACGTGACAAAAGATGACATGGTCGTCATGGCCTCCGAGGTCGGCGTGCTCGACATCCCGCCGGAGAACGTCTTGATCAAGGAACGCCTGCATCCGGGCCGCATTTTCCTCGTCGACACGCAACAGGGCCGCATCATCGACGACGCGGAATTGAAACGCGAATTTGCGCAGGCGCAACCTTACGGTGAGTGGCTGCGGCAGTATCATGTGCCGCTGGAGACCTTGCCGGCGCCGCCGCAGGCTTCCGAATCCGATCACGCCAACGTGCTGCAGCGCCAGCAATGTTTCGGTTATACGCACGAGGACCTCCGTTTGCTGATGACGCCCATGGCGAAGAACGGCGAGGAGGCCGTCGGCTCGATGGGCACCGACGCGGCGCTTGCCGTACTCTCGGATCGCCCGCGGCTGCTGTACGACTATTTCAAGCAGTTGTTCGCGCAGGTGACGAATCCGCCCCTGGATGGCATCCGCGAGGAATTGGTGACGCAGGTGGCCACGCCCATCGGGCCGGAGGGCAATCTGCTCGCGCCGGGGCCGGAAAGCTGCAGGCAGATCAAACTCGCCAGCCCCATCCTGGACAGCGAGGAACTGTCGCGCATCCGCCATTGCGACAGGCCCGGCCTCAGGGCCGTTACGCTGCCCATCCTCTATCCGGTGGCGCAGGGCGGCCTGGGGATGACTGCCGCACTGGAGGAGATCTGCCGCCAGGCGGATCGCGCCATTGCCGAAGGTTATGCCTTCATCATCCTTTCTGATCGCGGCGTGAATCGCGAACTGGCGCCCATCCCGGCGTTGCTGGCCACCGCCGGCGTGCATCATCATCTGGTGCGCGTCGGCACGCGCTGCCGCGTGGGTTTGATCCTGGAATCAGGAGAGCCCCGCGAGGTGCACCATATGTCGGTGCTGATTGGTTATGGTGCCGGCGCCATCAATCCGTACCTGGCGCTGGAAACCCTCGATGACATGATCAGCGCCGGTCTGCTGGAGGGGCTGGATCACAAGAAGGCCATCAAGAATTACATCAAGGCGCTGAACAAGGGACTGGTGAAGGTGATGTCCAAGATGGGCATCTCCACCGTGCAATCCTACCGCGGGGCGCAGATCTTCGAGGCCGTCGGTCTCGACAAGGCGTTCGTCGATCAATATTTCACCTGGACGGCGTCACGCATCGGTGGCATCGGAATTGACGTCGTGTCCGAGGAAGTCCGGCGGCGTCATCACAAGGCCCACCCGGAACGGCCCGTGGGAACGCCGGATCTCGATTGGGGTGGCGAATATCAGTGGCGCCGCGACGGTGAATACCATCTCTTCAACCCGCAGACCGTCTTCAAGCTTCAACACGCCACCCGCACCGGCCAATACCGTATCTTCAAGGAATATTCCAGGCTCGTCGATGATCAGAACGAACATCTGGCAACGTTGCGCGGGTTGTTTGAATTCAACTATGCGCCTGAACCGATTCCTCTCGATCAGGTGGAATCAGCCGAGAGCATCTTCAGACGGTTTGCGACCGGCGCCATGTCCTACGGTTCCATCAGCAAGGAGGCGCACGAGACACTGGCCATCGCCATGAACCGCATCGGTGGCAAGTCCAACACCGGCGAGGGCGGCGAGGATGCCGCGCGGTTCAAACCCGACGCCAACGGCGATCTGCGCCGCAGCGCCATCAAACAGGTGGCCTCGGGACGCTTCGGCGTGACCAGTGAATATCTGGTCAATGCCGACGATCTGCAAATCAAGATGGCGCAGGGTGCGAAGCCCGGCGAAGGCGGGCAGCTCCCCGGCAAGAAGGTGTATCCATGGATCGCCAGGGTGCGTCATTCAACGCCGGGCGTGGGCCTGATCTCGCCGCCGCCACACCACGATATCTATTCCATCGAGGATCTGGCGCAGCTGATCCATGATTTGAAGAATTCCAATCCCAGGGCCCGCATCCACGTCAAGCTGGTGGCCGAGGTCGGCGTCGGCACGGTCGCCGCCGGTGTGGCCAAGGCGCATTCGGATGTAGTGTTGATTTCCGGTTACGACGGTGGCACCGGCGCCGCGCCGCTCACCTCGCTCAAACACGGCGGCGTGCCGTGGGAGCTGGGCCTGGCCGAGACGCAGCAGGTGCTGGTGCAGAACAAATTGCGCGACCGGATTGTGGTGCAGACGGACGGCCAGCTGAAAACCGGCCGCGATGTGGTGGTCGCGGCCCTGCTCGGCGCCGAGGAGTATGGCTTCTCCACCGCGCCGCTGGTGGTGCTGGGCTGCATCATGATGCGCGTCTGCCATCTCAACACCTGCCCGGTCGGCATCGCCACGCAGGATCCGCGTCTGCGCGCGAAATTTGCCGGCCGCCCCGAGCATGTCGTCAATTTCTTCCGTTTCATCGCCGAGGAAGTGCGCGAATACATGGCGAAACTCGGCTTCCGGGCGGTGGAAGAGATGATCGGGCGCACCGACAGGCTGCACATGCGCAGGGCGGTGGAGCACTGGAAGACCAGGGGACTCGATTTCTCCGCCATCCTGTACCGTCCGCCCGCGGGACCGGAGGTTGCGACACGTTGCGTGCGCGCGCAGGATCATGGTTTGGAGAAATCCCTGGATGTTACGACCCTGGTGCCGCTGTGCCGCTCGGCCATCGAAGATAAGAAACCCGTTTCCGCCATCCTGCCCGTGCGCAACATCAACCGCACGGTGGGCACCATTCTGGGATATGAGATCACCCGCCGCCACGGCGGCGCCGGCCTGCCCGATGACACCATCAAACTGCACTTCACCGGCTCGGCGGGCATGAGCTTTGGCGCCTTCCTGCCACGCGGCGTCACCATGACGCTGGAGGGGGACGCCAACGATTACACCGCCAAGGGGCTTTCCGGCGGCAAGATCGTCATTTACCCGCCGCGCCATGCCACTTTTGTCGCGGAGGAGAATATCCTCGTCGGCAACGTGGTGCTGTATGGCGCCACGGGCGGCGAGGCCTATTTCCGCGGCATCGCCGGCGAACGTTTCTGCGTGCGCAACAGCGGCGCGCTGGCGGTGGTGGAGGGAGTGGGCGATCACGGCTGCGAGTACATGACCGGCGGCCGGGTCGTGGTCATCGGTCCGACCGGCCGCAACTTCGCCGCCGGCATGTCGGGCGGCACCGCCTACGTGCTCGACGCGAAGGGTGATTTCAAGTCCCGCTGCAATATGCAGATGGTGGGGCTGGAGCCGCTGCGTGACGATGAGGACGTGGAAATGGTCAAGGAACTGCTCAACCGCCACGTCAAATACACGCAGAGCGCGGTGGCCAGAAAAATACTCAACAACTGGGCGGCCACGCAACCTAAATTCGTCAAGATACTGCCGAACGACTACAAGCGCGTGATGCAGGCCATCGCCAGGGCACGACAGACCGGCGCCTCGGAGGACGAGGCCGTGATGGAGGCCGCGCATGGCTAAGATCACCGGGTTTCTCGAATACCATCGCGCCAAACAGCCCTACCGCCCCGTCAGGGAGCGCGTGCTGGACTGGAAGCAGGTCATGGCCGGCTGGCAGGACGAGCCGCTCAAGCAGCAGGCGGCGCGCTGCATGGATTGCGGCATACCCTTCTGCCATCAGGGCTGCCCGCTCGGCAACCTGATCCCGGACTGGAACGATCTCGTTTATCGCAACCGCTGGCGCGACGCCATCGATCGTCTGCACGCCACCAACAACTTCCCGGAGTTCACCGGCACCCTGTGCCCGGCGCCCTGCGAGGGCGCCTGCGTGCTCGGCATCAATGACGACCCGGTGACCATCAAGGCCGTGGAAATCACCATCATCGACCATGCCTTCAAGGAAGGCTGGGTGGTGCCGCAGCCGCCGAAGGTTCTGACCGGCAAGAAGGTCGCCGTGGTCGGCTCGGGCCCCGCCGGTCTCGCCGCCGCGCAGCAACTGCGACGCGCCGGGCATGGCGTCACGCTCTTCGAGCGCGATGACCGCATCGGCGGGCTGCTGCGTTATGGCATTCCCGAATTCAAGATGGAGAAGCGCGTGCTGGACCGCCGTCTGGAGCAGATGCGCGCCGAGGGCGTCGTGTTCAAGCCCAACAGCCACATCGGCGTGAATGTCCCCGTCGATGACCTGCGTAAAAACTTCGATGCCGTTTTACTCACGGGCGGCGCCTGCCATGCGCGCGATCTGCCGGTGCCGGGGCGCGAACTCAAGGGCATCCATCAGGCCATGGTGTTCCTGCCGCAGCAGAACCACCGCTGCGAAGGCGACACCATCGCCGCTGAACGATCGATCACCGCCAGGGACAAGCACGTCATCATCATCGGCGGTGGCGACACCGGCGCCGACTGCCTGGGCACTGTGCACAGGCAGGGCGCGAAGTCCGTGCACTCGCTGGAGATCATGGCGCGGCCGCCGGACAAGCGCGCCGCCGCGGTGAATCCCTGGCCGGAATGGCCGAACATTTTTCGCACGGCCTCGGCGCACGAAGAGGGCGGCGAACGCGTCTACGCCGTGTCCACCAAGCGCTTCATCGGCGATGAACAGGGCCGGGTCAAGGCGCTCGAACTCGTCAAGGTGGAAATGAAAAAGGTGGATGGCCGCATCACCTTCGAGGAGATGCCTGATTCCTTGCACACACTGCCCGCCGATCTGGTGCTGCTGGCCATGGGATTTCTGGGCCCGGAAAAACCGGGCATGCTGGAGCAACTCGGTGTCAAACTCACCGAGCGCGGCAACGTCGCGCGCGACGCCAACTGGATGACCTCGGTGCCGGGCGTATTTGCCGCCGGCGACATGCAGCGCGGCCAGTCGTTGATCGTCTGGGCCATTGCCGAGGGCCGCTCCGCCGCGCGCGGTGTCGATCTGTATCTGATGGGGAAGTCCGACCTCCCCGCCCCTTTGCCCTGAAAAACTACCGCGGGGCCCGTTTGCGTGTTGTTCGTCTCATCCCTGAGACGAACCCCTTCGGGGCTAAAGCGCCGTTTCGCTACAGGCGAAACGGTATCT
>DATJVC010000009.1 GCA_035501935.1 Gammaproteobacteria bacterium
TGCGCGACGAACCGCAAACCCTGCATATACTTCTGGAATTGCTCGCGCATTCGGTGACCGCGTATTTGAACGCCCAGATCGAGGCCGGCGCGCAGGCCGTCATGATCTTCGATACCTGGGGTGGTGTGCTCGGCACGGAAGACTATCTGAAATTTTCCCTGCGCTACATGCACCAGATCGTCTATGAACTCCTGCGCGAGCATGAAGGCCGGCGCGTGCCATCGATCCTGTTTACCAAGGGCGGCGGCCAGTGGTTGGAAAGTATTGCCGGCACCGGCTGTGACGCCGTAGGCCTCGACTGGACCGTGGACATCGGCGAGGCGCGCAAGCGTGTCGGCGATCGCGTCGCGTTGCAGGGCAACATGGACCCCGCAATATTACTGAGCACGCCGGAGCGCATCCGTGCGGAAGTCGCGGCGATCCTCAAGAGCTACGGCCCGCATCCCGGTCATGTCTTCAACCTTGGCCACGGCATCACTCCCGACGTCGATCCCGAACATGCCCGCGTCTTTGTCGACGCCGTCCACGAACTCAGCGCGGCCGATCGATGACAAGGACCGAGGCCACTCAAAACAGATGGCTAACGCTGCGGCTCAGGGAGCGCGCCGGCACGAGATGCCAGCAAAGCACAGCAATGCTTCTCGGCGCGTCCTCTGCAGCCGTAGGTTAAGCCCTCGGCTCACTTCCGACGGACTTGCTTTAGCACGCGAATGAGTTCGTCGATTTGCCCGGGTCGCGCGACTTTGAAGGAAGAGTAGCCAGTCATATCGGGCTTTAGTTCAAGCGTCCGTGTGCTTTGAAAGAATACGGGTCGCCCCCGGACTGTGATGCGGAAAGAGCCATCTCGAGGTTGTGGCCTGACCGTCCAAAAGTTATCTGGTGCTTCAACGTACTTCCCCGATGCCGGATAGAACGCTAGGTCGCCCGGAAAGTGGCTACGAACCTCGCGCAGAAGTTGTGTTCCGAGATCCCTTAGTGCGGGCGGCAACGATTGAAGGAACTTTGCGTCGCCAGAGCCGGTGGCCCCTTGTGTCCCCTTCGGAGCAGCGACACGGTGTGTTTCGTTTACTTTACTCCCGACTAAGATAGCTGTGTCTGATGTTCCAGCGTTCAATAACTTGACCGTCGAGGGATTGAACGAGAGACAGCGAGCCTCCCGATCAAATGATGGGTCCTCGGTTAGCAGAAGGATGCTAAGAGGGCCAGCGTTCTCGGCTTTGGGGTCAAGAAACCGGAGTTCAGATGGTGAAAGGCGTGCCTTCCAAACGTCATCATCAAGTTGGCGTGCTTCGTGGATTTGAACCATAAGTCCCATAAACCACCCCCCTATATCAGTTCGGATGGCAGTTTATACTGCAGTACATGCTGCAGTCAATATGGACTAGCGCCCTCTCCCCGAAGGCTAACATAAGTTAGATGACGTGGGTTTGCCGGATAAGAATGGCGGCTACCGACTGAACTAACTGGTTGGATACTCATGGGGAAGTTGCTCAATGGCATGTGCTATATCCAGTATCAATTGAAACGGTAAACCCAGCAAGTCACGGACGTTGGCTCCTGCATCATCGATCGGCTTTACGCATTCGTTGTTTGATCTCTTCGGCCACCCGCGCCGTTTCCAGCAAGGGCTCGTAGTTCCACTGTTCCAGCTCTCCGGTGAAGCGCCGGGTCATGCCCGCGGACTCCATGGCGCGGTGAAAGTCCCAGGAGCGGGGGGATCCGCCGGGCAGGTGGATGACATGAACGGGTTTGCCGGTGGCGCACGCCTCGGTCGTCATGTTGACCGAGTCGCAGGTCACCACGATATGGTCCGCGGCGCCGAGGAAGCCCAGATATGGATTCTCACCCCGACCGTCCCAGATGACGCAGGGATGATTCCGCAATCGTTGTTTCAGAATATCCGTGATCTGTGCTCCGGTCCTACGGGAGACGGTCAGCGCCATCCCACAGCCGTATTTTTCCATCGCCCGTATGAGCTGGCGGGCGAGGTGCTCTGCCTCTTGCGCGCCAAATGAATAACGCTTGTTTTTGCCACCCACCAGAACCGTCACCAATGGGTGCGGGAGATGCATTAGCGCGGGTGCCAGACGCGACGCCTCACGGGCGAGCAGGGCGGGGGTGATGCCGTGCAGTGATCCCATGGTCGTAATGACGTTTTTGCCTTCGCAGCGGTCGTGTCGCGGCGCGACCACGACATCGAACAGCGCCAGCGGCACCAGCGGATTTTGTATATGGACGGTGAATACCCCGGCGTTGCTCGCCTTTTTGATGGCGAGCGCCACGCCGGCGGCGTAACGGCCGCAGCTGATCAGGAGATCGGGCCAGGGGGGAGCCAGCGTGTCGCTTCCCGGCCCGATGGCGGCGAATGGAGACCACCACATCCACGCTGGCAGGAACTTCCACGGCATCCGTGCGGTGAGGGTTTTGCGGATGGGATTGTCGCAGAGCGCCTCGGCCAGGGCGCGGCACTGGACTTCCATCCCCACATTCGGTTCGCTCAGAAACCAGCAATGCATCGTCAGGCCTGACTCGCTCTGTGGAGAAAATACTTCAGCCGGCATACCGGCTGACCGTGCGGGTAAATGGCCAATGGAAATTTACAACGCTAATAAGAAATGGGCATCTCGGGATAGGCGAGCTCGAAGCGATTGCGCCATTCATTGGTCACGTAGTTCACGATAAGCGTGCGGCGCACGCAGGGGAATGGCCGCTTGTCCAGGGCGTGCCAGGTATCGGCGGCGGGTACGAAGGCAAGGGCATGATTGCTTTTGAACGGCGTGCTTTTGAAAAACTTCTTGTTTCCATCATAAATGTCCGTGCCCAATGTTTCCGCCTCCGGCTCCTTGGAGAGATATATCAACAACGAAAGCAGTTTTACGCGGATATCGGTGTGCGGCTCCAGCCAGAAGCCGTCTGAGTCCTGGGCATATTCCAGCCGCAAAAAACTGTTTTTAAGGTTGATGCCGAAGGTCTGTTCGACCTGAGTGACGGCCTCCCTGCTTTGCAGGGCTTCAGCCACCTCGTTACAAACCTTGTAACGCTTGAGATTTTCGGCGTCGAAATAAGTACGCGATGCGTTATTGTACTCCCGCGTCCCCATCGTGTAGGCCACCTTTGCCGGTTCAACAGGCAGGGCCAGAATGGCGTCGACAGTCGGCTGTGGCAAAACATCCTTGAGCAACCAGTAAGGAAAAGGATGGGTGTGCTTTTCGCTGTTCTTGAGACTGCGTACGAAACAGTTCGCGATACTGATACCGGTACCGGTCATGAATAAATCCTCATTGCTTCATCTGCGTGGATAGGGTGCCGAAATTTTTCGTTTTCTGAACTTACCTAACTTTGCAAGCATACACAATCGGGTTGATTCATGCGGCCGTTTTAAAAAGATCGGTGAACTTCAAGCGGAGGTTCATCGAGGGCGGAGAGTTGTTCCCGCAGCGAGAGGATGTGATCCTGCCAGTAGCGCTGGGTGTTGAACCACGGGAAGGCCATCGGGAAGGCGGGATCGTGCCAGCGGCGCGCGATCCAGCCCGCATAATGAATCATGCGCAGGCTGCGCAGGGCCTCGATGAGGCGCAATTCCGCCGGGTTGAACTCCATGAATTCAATGTAACCCTCAAGAATTTTCGACAGCTGCCGGCTCATGGCATCGGGATCGCCGGAAAGCAGCATCCATAAATCCTGCATGGCCGGGCCGGTCAGGCTGTCGTCGAAATCGACGAAGTGCGGCCCAGCGTCGGTCCACAATATGTTGCCGGGGTGGCAGTCCCCGTGCAGCCGCAGCCACTGCACGTCCTGGGTTTGCGCGAATCGCCCGCGCACCGCCGCCAATAAATCGCGGGCTATGCTTTCGTAAGCCGGCCGCAAATCCTCCGGCAGGAAACGTTGTTCCAGTAAAAAACGACTGGGCTGCTCGCCGAAGTTTTCGATGGTGAGCCTGGGCCGGTGAACGTAGGCGCGGCTCGCCCCGGCGCGGTGGATGCGGCCGATAAAGCGGCCCAGCCACATCAGCGTATCGTCATTGTCCAATTCGGGCGCCCTTCCCGCTTGGCGCGGATAGAGGGCGAAGCGCAGTTCTTCGTAATGGTGCAGCGTGATGACGCCTGCGTCCCGGCACGGCGGCACGACCGGAATTTCCAGCTCCGCCAGTTCCTTTGTGAAGGCGTGCTCCTCCAGAATGGCGGCATCCGTCCAGCGCGCCGGACGGTAAAACTTGGCGATGATGGGCGCGTCTTCCTCGAGTCCGACCTGGTAAACGCGGTTTTCATAACTATTCATGGCCAGCAGACGCCCGTCGCAGCGATAACCGATTCCTTCAACGGCGGCGAGCAAACGCTCCGGAGTCAACCCGGAAAATGGCGCGGCGGCGGCGTCAGACACGGAATGGCGCGCGGCGGGAAAATCTGCATACCCCGGTCGACGCCGCAACAAGCATGGCGGCGGCCAGCACGAGCAGTATCGGCATGTTGCCGAACCGCACATATGGCGTTGCCCCCGCGTAGGGCTGTGCCTTACCGACCAGCGCATAGGGGATGAACTGAGGCGCGCGCGCGGCAATGCGGCCTTGCGCGTCTATGATGGCGGTAATTCCGTTGTTGGTGGCGCGCAATAGATAACGGCCGGTTTCCCTGGCGCGCATGCGCGCCATTTCCAAATGCTGGTGCGGGGCGACCGAGTCGCCGAACCAGGCGTCGTTACTGACGTTGACCAGCATGCGCGCGGCCGGCAACGCGGCGATCATCTCCTCGCCGAAGGCATCCTCGTAGCAGACGGAAACGCCGACGGGAATGCCTGCTGCATGGATCAGGGGCTGGACGGCGTCGCCGCGGCTGAAGTCCGACATCGGTATTTTGAGGAAAAACAGGATGGGCCTGAGCAGGCTGCCGAACGGAATGTACTCGCCGAACGGCACCAGATGTCGTTTGTCGTAGCGTCCCTGGCCCATACCCAGTGCAATCACGCTGTTGTAGTAACGGCCCCGGTCATCCGGCGGGTTGTAGGGTACGCCAATCAGCATCGCGCTGCCGTGCCCGGCGGCTTCGGCATGCAGCACGGGAAAGAAATCCTGCAACTCGGAGTAAAACGCCGGAATGGCGGTCTCGGGCCAGATTACCAGGCGTGCGTTCCAATGCGGACGCGTCAGCGCGAGATAATGATCAATGGTCGCCTGCCGCTGAGAGGGGTCCCATTTCACGGCCTGCTCGATGCCGCCCTGCATCAACGCCACCTCCACCGGCTCGCCCTGGGGCTGGGTCCAGGCCTCCGAGTTCAATATCCAGGCCAGCCCGCCGATGAGGAAAAACGGGACAACCCCCACCCAGTGTCGCAGGCCGAGCATCGCCAGACCACCGGCCAGCAAGGCCACGGCAAGGCTGATCCCGTACACGCCGATCACCGGCGCGAAGGCGGACAGCGGACTGTCGATTTGGCTGTAACCGAGATTGAGCCAGGGGAATCCGGTAAACAGCCAGCCGCGCAGCCATTCACTCAACGTCCACAATGCAGGGAACAACACCAGCAGCCGGCATGACGGGGAGGCACATGGAAAGCGCGCCGCCATCCATCCGGTTGACGCGGGATACAGGGCCATGAAGGCGACAAACAACACCGTCATGGAAACGGAAAAGGCCAGCACCGGCAACCCGAATTGATGAATGCTGATCTGTATCCAGTACACGCCGCCGCCGAACATGCCGAGGCCGTATATCCAGCCGTACCGGAAGGCGCGCGCGGGAACAACGTCCCGCCATAGGCGGAACAGCATCGCCAATGACAAGGGGGGCAGGAAGTTGAATCCAAAAGGCGCGAAACCGAGGGGCAACGTCAGCCCCGCGATGAGCGCCAGCAGATCGCCGCGGGTAAAGAAGGCAAATAAACGGTGCAGGCGCACGGAGCGCAGGAGCGACAATAATTATTTGAATGCAGATCAGCCGGCGGCCAGCCGTGGCGGTTCGGCCTCACGCGATGGACGCAGGACGCGCAGCGTGTGGATGCGGCGCCGGTCGGCGCGTGAAACCAGGAAATTCAGACCACGGTAAGTCAGGCGCTCGCCGCGTTTGGGCAGGTGGCCCAGTTCACGCAGCACGAGGCCGCCGATGGTATCGACATCGGCATCGTTGAAATCGGTGCCGAAGTAAGTATTGAATTCGGTGATTGGCATGCGTGCCTTGACGGTGTAGCGATTGGCGCCATGCGGCTTGACGAAACCCACGTCGGTAATATCGTGTTCATCGGCGATCTCACCGACGATCTGCTCGATCACATCCTCGATGCTGACCAGCCCCGCCACACCGCCGTACTCGTCCACCACGATGGCGAGATGATTGCGGCTGGAACGGAATTCACGCAGCAGGATGTTGAGTCGCTTGCTCTCCGGTACGAACACCGCGGGACGCAGCACATCCTTGTGTATGAACCGGCGCGCTGTCTTGTCGGCGAGGAACGACAGCAGGTCCTTGGCCAGCAGGATGCCGGCAACGTGCCCCTTCTTGTCCACAACCGGGAAACGCGAATGGCCGGATTCGATGATGATGGGGAGGAACTCCTTGAGTTCGGCGGTTTCCTCCACCACTATCATTTGCGCACGCGGCACCATGATGTCGCGCACCTGCATCTCGGACACCTGCAGCGCGCCCTCCATCATGGCCAGGGTATCGGTGTCGAGCAGATTGGCCCGCTCCGCATCCCGCAGCAACTCGATGAGTTCCGCGGGTGTGTAGGCGCCGCCGCGCAGGGCGCGCCGCAGCCGCTTGAACCAGGAACCGCGGGCAGGAGGAGGGGGATCGTTGTCCATGGAGATGACGTTCTACAAGCAGTTCAGACCGAAAAATACGGATTGGGGTATCCCAGGGTCGCGAGCACGGCGATCTCCCGCCGCTCCATCCTCTCCGCATCGCGGGCGCGGACATGATCCTGGCCCAGCAGATGCAGCACACCATGCACGACCATGTGGGCACAATGCGCCCGTAAATCTTTACGTTGCAGCATGGCTTCCCTCGTAACCACCGGTTTGCAGATCACTATATCACCAAGGCCATGCGGGTTGTGGCCGAACGCATTACTGGCCGGGAATGATAATACATTTGTGTGTGCTCGCTTACCTCTAAAGCATTCATTTAATTTAAATATTTCTTTATTACCTACAAAACGGATCGTCAGGGAGGCGTGGCGCTTTTGGTCCTTTAAGGTTGCCGCTACCCAACGCGCGATGGTGTCGGCACGCGGCAGGCCGCGACGATTCACCGCGTATTGAACGGTGACTTCAAGCCCCATCGTCAGGTCGAATCGCCGTGGTCGTGGGCGTCGTAAGCGTCGAGGATACGGGCCACCACGGGATGCCGGACCACATCCTTGGATTTGAAGAAGGTAAAGCTGATCCCCGGCGTGTCCTTCAATATGTCGATGACATGGCGCAGCCCGGAGGGTTTCCCGCGCGGCAAATCAACCTGGGTGATGTCGCCCGTGACAACGGCGGTGGAGGAAAAGCCGATGCGCGTCAGGAACATCTTCATCTGCTCGACGGTGGTGTTCTGGCCCTCATCCAGGATGATGAAGGCATCGTTCAGGGTCCGCCCGCGCATGAATGCCAGCGGCGCGACTTCAATGACGTTGCGCTCGATGAGTTTGGCCACCTTCTCGAAGCCCAGCATCTCGTAGAGCGCGTCATACAGCGGCCGCAGGTAAGGGTCGATTTTTTGCGCCATGTCACCGGGTAGAAAGCCGAGTTTTTCGCCAGCCTCCACCGCCGGGCGCACCAGGCACAAACGGCGCACGCGCTCGCTTTCCAGCGCTTCCACGGCGCAGGCCACCGCCAGATAAGTCTTGCCGGTGCCGGCGGGGCCGATGCCGAAATTCACCTCGTGTGTCCGGATGGCCTCCAGATAATGACGCTGGTTGGCGCCGCGGGGGCGGATCTGCACGCGGCGGGTGCGCAAGGCCTGCTCATCCGCGCCTTCCTCCGGCTCACCCTCTTCAATGCCCGCCCGCTGCAGATGCAGATGCACCGCCGCCGGTGTCAGTGTGGCCGTTTGCGTGGTGGCGTAGAGATCGCGAAGAATGCGTCCGGCCGCCGCCGCGGCGTCATTCTCGCCAATCACCCGGAAGGCATTGCCGCGGTTGTTGATTTCCACTCCCAGGCGGCGTTCCAGCTGGCGCAGGTGTTCGTCGAACTGGCCGCAAAGATTGGCCAGCCGCAGATTGTCCTGCGGCTCCAGCAACAAATCGACGGCCGTCGTGCTCAAATCAGGCGGCTGCAGGCACGGCGGCGGGCGGCAATTCACCGCGCAGGGAATTGGACAGGGCGGCGGTGATGCGCACATCAACGAATTGGCCGATGAGCGCGGGATCTCCGGTGAAGTTGACGACGCGGTTGTTCGCTGTGCGCCCGCACAACTGATCGGGATCCTTGCGCGAGGCGCCGGTGATCAAAACGCGTTCGGTGCGGCCGACCATTGCCGCGCTGACCGCGTCGGCCATTTCGCTGATACGCTGCTGCAGGACGGCCAGGCGGCGTTTCTTGACCTCCATCGGCACTTCGTCGGGCAGGCCGGCCGCCGGCGTGCCGGGACGCGGGCTGTAGATGAAGCTGAAGGATTGATCGAATCCGATGTCCTCGATCAAGTCCATCGTCGCCTGAAAATCGGCGTCAGTCTCGCCGGGAAAGCCGATGATGAAATCGGAAGTCACACTGATGCCGGGCCGCACGCGCCGCAGTTTGCGGATCCTGGCCTTGTACTCGAGCGCGGTATGGCCGCGTTTCATGAGTGCGAGGATGCGATCCGAGCCGCTCTGCACCGGCAGGTGGAGGTGCTCGACCAGCTCCGGCACCTCGGCATAAGCATGGATCAGGGCGTCGGAAAACTCCACGGGATGCGATGTGGTAAAGCGGACACGACCGATGCCCTCGATCGCCGCGACGTAGCGGATCAGATGCGCCAGGTCGGCAACGCCACCATCGTGCCTGGCGCCGCGATAGGCGTTGACGTTCTGGCCCAGCAGCGTCACTTCACGCACCCCCTGTAGCGCCAGCCCGGAAATTTCGGCCAGTACCTCGTCGAACGGCCGGCTGAATTCCTCGCCGCGGGTATAGGGCACCACGCAGAACGTGCAGTACTTGCTGCAGCCTTCCATGATCGAAACAAAAGCAGTCGGGCCCTCGGCACGCGGTTCGGGGAGGCGGTCAAATTTTTCAATCTCCGGAAAACTGACGTCGATGACGCGGCGGCGCTCGCGCAGCACCGCGTCAAGCAGCGATGGCAGGCGGTGCACCGTCTGCGGGCCGAAGATCATATCCACGTAAGGCGCGCGCTCCCACAGCGCGGCGCCCTCCTGGCTGGCCACACAGCCGCCCACGCCGATGACCAGACGCGGATTACGCCGCTTGTGCTCGCGCCACATGCCCAGCATCGAAAACAGTTTTTCCTGCGCCTTTTCGCGCACGGAACAGGTGTTGAGCAGGAGCACATCGGCCTGCGCCGGGTCGTCGATGAGCGTCAAACCATGCGAACGGGCGAGCACCGCCGCCATCCTGGACGAGTCGTACTCGTTCATCTGGCAGCCAAACGTCTTGATGTGCAGTTTTTGTCTCATCGCCGGATGGTTCACGCCACAGCCAGGGCCGAAGGCATTATCCTGAAAATTATAGTCTAAAGCGCCACGCGCCCTCCGTCAGCGGGTTTGGAGAGATGCTGGTCCACCTTGCCTGGCCGAAGCCCTCCTTTTTTACCCATTGAGGGCACGGCTGTCACGCATTACCGCGCGTTCCCGGAGAGTTGTGGACTCGATTTAACAGCCGTCGGCACCAATCTGGCGCGGAATTCTTGCGTTCCCTTGACTGCTAGGCTAGCATTCCGCGCCAGAAACAGGCGCCTTTTAAAGCGTACAATTCCTAATTAGAGTGGTGCAAAGACGCTGCTCGGCAGCAGACGCAAGATGTGATTTACGAAAACCCGGGACGCGAAACCAGCCCCTGCCAATTTGTTCTGGCGCCCAACCAATCACTCCGCTGGGAGGATGTGCGGCGGGTTATTGCGGCCATGACGGCGGTGGCGCTGACCATTGGTCTGGCGTTTTGTTACGCGGGGTTGACGCTGGTGTTGCCATTCTCGGGTCTGGAGATACTGGCGCTGGCGGCCGCCCTCTACTACTGCCAGCGGCGCGGCGCGGCGCGCGAGGTACTGCGGGTCGATGATCGGGAAGTGGTGATCGAAAGCGGACACCGCCGGCCGGAAAACGTGCGGACCTTTCAGCGCGCATGGGTCAGGGTGTCGCTGTACAAGCCGGCAGTAGACTGGTATCCCAGCCGGTTGATGCTCGGGTCACATGGTCGCGAGTTGGAAGTAGGGAAATTCCTGACTGAAGACGAGCGCCAGATCCTGGCGCAAAGATTAAAGCAGGTTCTGCGGAAACCATGAACGGCACCGGTATACCGGTGCCATGCGAGAATAACTACAGGCGAGGAGTATCTGAACAATGAGCCAAGCAAGGGGCCAAATGACAGGCGGGGGGAACGGGGCGTTGTTGCGCGGGATGGGGCGGCTGATCGCGGCACTGGTGTTGCTGTGTCCGGCGGTGGCGTCCGCGGACTGGGCATTGAACATGCGCCCGGGCGTTACGCCCACCAGCCAGAATATCTACCACCTGCACATGACCGTGCTGTGGATTTGCGTGGTCATCGGCGTGTTGGTGTTCGGCGTGATGTTCTATTCCATCTTCAAGTTCCGGAAGTCCCGAGGCGCCCAAGCGGCCCATTTCCACGAAAACACCACGGTGGAAATCGTCTGGACGCTGATTCCATTCGTTATTCTGGTATGTGTTGCCATCCCGGCCACGCGCACGCTGATCGCGATGGAAAGCACCGGCAATGCCGACATGACCATCAAGGCCACGGGCTACCAATGGCGCTGGCATTACGATTATCTGGATCAGGGCCTGAGTTTTTTCAGCGTGCTGGCCGCCGAGAGCAACAAGGTGCGCCAGCCCAAATCGGGGATTGATCCCCATACCGTGGACAATTACCTGCTGGATGTGGATCAGCCGCTGGTGGTGCCGGTGGGCAAGAAGGTCCGTCTTCTGACCACGGCCAACGACGTCATCCACGCCTGGTGGGTGCCGGATCTTGGCGTGAAACGCGATGCCATTCCGGGATTCATCAATGAATCCTGGTTCAAGGTCGAAACCCCCGGCACTTACCGCGGCCAGTGCGCCGAGCTGTGCGGCAAGGATCACGGCTTCATGCCGATCGTGGTGGTCGCCAAGGAGGAGAGCGAGTTCAACAAATGGGTGGAAGAGAAGAAGGCAGCGGTATTGGCCGAAGCCGCGGCCAACGACCCGAACCGCGAATGGAAGAAGGAGGAGTTGATGGCCAAGGGGGCGGAGGTGTACACCAAGAATTGCGCCGTCTGCCACCAGGCCGATGGCAAGGGCGTGCCGGGCAACTTCCCGGCGCTGGCCGGCAGCAAGATCGCCAACGGCACACCCGATGAACACATCGATAGGGTACTGTTCGGCAAAAACCTGATGCCGGCCTGGAAGGAGACGTTGAGCGCCGTGGAAATCGCCGCCGTCATTACTTATGAGCGCAACTCCTTCGGCAACACCGCAGGCGATGTGGTGCAACCCAAGCAGGTGGCGGAATATTGAGGTTTCCGGGGCGTCCATTCATCATTGCGACTTGACTGACGAGAGGATCAAAATATATGACACACGATGCTCATCATGATGATCATGCCCATCACCCGAAGGGCTTGATGCGCTGGATCACCACCACCAACCACAAGGACATCGGTACGCTTTATCTGTCGTTTGCGCTGCTGATGTTCTTCATAGGCGGTTCGATGGCGATGGTCATTCGTGCGGAGCTGTTCAAACCGGGGCTGCAATTCGTGGACCCGCAGTTTTTCAATTCCATGACCACGCTGCACGCGCTGGTCATGATTTTCGGCGCGGTCATGCCGGCCTTCGTGGGGCTGGCGAACTGGATGATCCCGATGATGATAGGCAGCCCCGACATGGCGCTGCCGCGCCTCAACAACTGGAGCTTCTGGCTGCTGCCCTTCGCCTTCACCCTGCTGCTGTCCACGCTGTTTATGCCCGGCGGCGCTCCCGCCGGCGGCTGGACGATGTACGCGCCGCTGGTATTGCAGACCGGTGATGCTTTTCCCTTCCTCATATTTGCGGTCCACATCATGGGCATTTCCTCGATCATGGGCGCCATCAACATCATCGCCACGGTCTTCAACATGCGGGCACCCGGCATGACGTTCATGAAGCTGCCGCTGTTCGTGTGGACGTGGATCATCACCGCCTTCCTGCTCATCGCGGCGATGCCGGTGCTGGCCGGCGCAGTGACCATGCTGCTGACCGACAAATTTTTCGGCACCAGTTTCTTCTCCGCCGCCGGCGGCGGCGATCCGGTCATGTTCCAGCACATCTTCTGGTTCTTCGGTCACCCGGAGGTGTACATCATGATCCTGCCGGCCTTCGGCATCGTCTCCGCCATCGTGCCGACCTTCGCGCGCAAGCCGTTGTTCGGTTACGCCTCGATGGTGTACGCCACGGCCTCAATCGCCTTCCTGTCGTTCATTGTCTGGGCGCACCACATGTTCACCGTCGGCATGCCGCTCGCCGGGGAATTGTTCTTCATGTACACCACCGTCCTGATCGCGGTGCCGACCGGCGTTAAAATATTCAACTGGCTGGCGACGATGTGGGGCGGCTCCATGACCTTCGAGACGCCGATGCTCTTCGCGCTGGGCTTCATCGTCATGTTTACCATCGGCGGTTTCTCCGGCCTGATGCTGGGCGTCACGCCCGCCGACTTCCAGTACCAGGACACCTATTTTGTCGTGGCGCACTTCCATTACGTCCTGGTTACGGGCGCCATCTTCGCGATCATGGGGGCGGTTTATTTCTGGCTGCCAAAGTGGACCGGCCACATGTACGACGAGACACTGGGCAAATGGCATTTCTGGCTGTCGACGATCTTCGTGAATGTGCTGTTCTTTCCCCAGCATTTCCTGGGGCTGGCGGGCATGCCGCGCCGCATTCCGGACTACGCGGTGCAGTTTGCCGACTGGAACATGGTCTCCAGCATCGGCGGCTTCTGTTTTGGTGCCACACAACTCCTGTTCCTGTATGTGATCGTGAAATGCATACGCGGCGGCGCCAAGGCGACCGACCGGGTGTGGGAGGGGGCCGAGGGACTGGAGTGGATACTGCCATCGCCCCCGCCCTATCACAGCTTCGTGAATCCGCCGCTGGTCAAATGAGACGTGAATGACGGTGGCGGCCGCGGAATTGTCCGGCGCTCATGATGAACGCGATCGACGCAGGCGCAACCTCCGGCTGGCGATGCTTCTGGGGCTGGTCGCGGCGGCGTTCTACGGCGGTTTCATCCTCATGCACTGGAGGTAGGCGGTGAACGAGCGAGAACGCAATACCGCGCGCACGGTGCGCAAACTGGTGCTGGTGACGGCGGTGATGTTCGCTTTCGGGTTCGTGGTCATGCCGCCGATGTACAACGCCTTCTGCACCATCACGGGCCTGGGCGGCAAGACCGGGCGCGAGACGGAGGCCCAGGCCGCCAGCAAGGGGGTGGACAAGAGCCGCTGGGTGACCGTGGAATTTGTCACCTCCACCAGCGCCGGCCTGCCGTGGGATTTCGCACCGCTGACCCACAAGATAAGAGTCCATCCTGGCGAGGTCACGGAGGCACAGTTCGCGGTCGAGAGTCACGCCGACGAAGCGACCACCGGCCAGGCGGTGCCCAGCCTGGCGCCGAACACGGCGGCGCGGTATTTCAAAAAAACCGAGTGTTTTTGCTTCCAGCAGCAGGAACTGGCGGCGCACGAGCACCGGATAATGCCGGTTCGTTTCGTGGTCGATCCGGATTTGCCCGGGGATCAGGCCACACTGACGCTGTCGTACACATTTTTCCGCGTACAGAACAGTACGGCGGCGAAGGACGTCAAACCGACGGGGAAGCAGGGGTCTTGAGACCTTCGAATTAATCGAAAGGCAATAACGCAAACAACGCTAAAGGGGAAGCTATGTCAGGCACACACACCGGTACAGGTTATTATCTGCCCGATCCAAGTCGCTGGCCCATCACCGGCTCCATCGGCCTGTTTTCACTGCTGGGCGGTTTCGCGCTGACGCTCGACGGCCACACGGCCGGCAAAGCAATCATGCTCTTCGGCGTGCTGGTCATGCTCGGTATGCTGTTTGGTTGGTTCGGCACGGTCATCCGCGAGAGCGAGGGCGGGCAGTACAACGGCCAGGTGGACGTCAGTTTCCGCTGGGGCATGGCGTGGTTCATCTTCTCCGAGGTGATGTTTTTTGCCGCCTTTTTCGGCGCTCTGTTCTATGCCCGGCAGCTGTCGGTGCCGTGGCTGGGCGGCGAGGGCGACAAGGTGGCGACGCATCAATACCTGTGGTCCAGTTTCACGGCGGCGTGGCCGTTGCTGAGCACGCCGAACACCTCCCTGTTCATGCAGATCAAGGAGGTCATTCCGGCCTTCGGCGTCCCGGCGATCAATACCCTGCTGCTGTTGTCGAGCGGCGTGACGGTGACCATCGCGCATCACGCGCTGAAGCACAACAAGCGAGGCGTGCTGATCCTGTTTCTGCTTCTAACCATTGCCTTGGGTGTGGCCTTCTTGTTGTGTCAGGCACACGAGTACGGCGAGGCCTACCGTGAAAAGGGGCTGACGCTGAATTCGGGCATTTATGGTTCCACCTTCTTCATGCTGACCGGTTTCCACGGGCTGCACGTGACGCTGGGTGCGATCATGCTGACGGTGATATGGATCCGCTGCCTCAAGGGCCATTTCAAGCCGAACCATCATTTTGGCTTTGAAGCGGTGGCGTGGTACTGGCACTTCGTCGACGTGGTCTGGCTGGGCCTGTTTATCTTCGTCTATTGGCTCTGAAGAACGGCTGTTGATGGCCAACAAAAGGGCGCTGCCTCAAGGGCAGCGCCTTTTTTTATCCCGTGCCTAGGGATGGGGGGAAATTCCGTGGGGATGGATCCAACCCAGGGCGGCGGCGATGAACAGCAGGATGAATAAAAGAACGGAAAGCCCGATGCGCCAGGTCAGGGAAATGACCGTGCGATTGTCCTGGCCATGGCCGCGGACCAGATGGAACAACGCCGATCCGAGGGAGAGAATCACGGATCCAAATAACGCGATGACGAATAGTTTGAATATCATGGGCAGGTGTGTGATTGGGATGCGGCGCAGTATATCGTGGATGGCGTGAAGATGGGTTCGGGGGTCCTGGGGCATGGGTCGTGCGATGTTGGGGTGGTTCATAGTGACGGTGCTCGTGATCGCCGGGCTGGTGCGCCTCGGTGTGTGGCAGGTGGATCGCGCCCACCAGAAACACGCGGCGTACGCGCGTTACCTGGCGCACCAACAGATGCCTGCGGCGCCGTTGACCCGGATAGCGCGCGAGCCGGTCGAGAATCTGAACGGCCGCAACGTCACGCTCACCGGCCGCTATCTCGCGGACGCGGAAGTGCTGCTGGACAATCAGAGTCACGATGGACAACCCGGTTATCTGGTCTTGACGCCTTTTGCGATGGCATCAAGGGAAACGGTATTGATCAACCGGGGTTGGATGCCCCTGGGCATGACCCGTGATCGGGTGACCGTCGAACAACCACCGACTGGCGACATCGCCGTGCGCGGTTTGATCTCCACGGCACCAGCAAGGGGCATCTCCTTGCACGGGGATGAGCAGGTGGAAACACTGCCCGGCGGCGTGCGGCGAGTGCAACGTGTGGATTACGACATATTGGCGCGTGTAGTCGGGATGCCGCTCCTGCCTTATCTGGTGTTGCTGGATCCGCAGGCGCCGGGAGGTTATGTGCGCGCCTGGACCGCGCCGGGCAGCGATGAATACCGGCACTGGAGTTATGCCGTGCAGTGGTTCGCCATGGCCCTCGCCGTATTGATCCTGTTTATCGTGCTCGCCGCCAGGGGACGCCGCCGTGCCGGCGCCGGCTGACGCCGCGCCGCGTGGCCGCTGGGTGATACTGGCGGTCTTCGGCCTGTTTTCGCTGCCGGTGTTGCTGGCCTGGCTGTTGAGCAGCGGGCGCCTGAACTGGGTGCCCAAGGGCCACACCAATTACGGCACGCTGATCGTGCCCGCCATTGCCCTTGACCCGTGGCTTCCTGCCGCGGATCGAACCCGCTTGCCGCATCGTTACGGCGAGTGGACGCTGGCGCTGATTGAGGATGGCAGGGCGTGCGGCCCCGCCTGCGCCGATGGCTGGGATCGATTGTGGCGCATCCGGGAGGCATTACAGGGCGAAAAAATTCGCGTCAGCACTGCGGTGATTCTGGAGGCGGGCGCAGACTTGCCCGACCCAAGGGCTTTGAAGCTGCCGCTGACGTCTCAGGCCATGCAGGAACTGCGGCGAGCGCTGGCCCTCCATGATCCCGCCGCCATCGAGGTTCGACTGGTGATAATCGATTATCGGGGCGGCATCATCATGCTCTACCCACCGCATCCGGATATGAGCGGCGTGCTGAACGATCTGAAACGTTTGTTGAGAGCGTCCAAGACGGTGTCATGATTTTATTGCATCGACTGGTGCTGGGCACCGCCGTGCTGGCGTTTTGCGTCGTGGCGCTGGGGGCCTATGTGCGCCTGTCCAATGCCGGGCTCGGTTGTCCGGACTGGCCGGTCTGCTACGGCCGCTTGGTGCCGCCAACCGCGGCCCAGGAGATCGCACATGCCGACATGGCTTTTCCGCAGCGGCCCGTGGAGATCGCCAAGGCATGGAAGGAGCAGATCCATCGCTATGCGGCCGGCACCCTAGGCTTGGGAATAGTCCTGATCGCACTGCTCAGTTCGCGGTGTCCCGGCGTCCTGCGGCCCGCCATCCTGCCCTACGCGCTGGTCGCGCTGGTGGTTCTTCAGGGACTGCTTGGCATGTGGACGGTGACACTGCTGCTCAAACCGCTGGTGGTCGTCCTCCACCTGGTTGGCGGCATGACCACGCTGTTGCTTTTGTGGTGGCTGGTATTGCGCAATCTTCAGCCCGCCGCCGCCGGCGCCGGGGGAGGGGACTTGCGCGCGCACGCGGTCGCGGCGTTCGCGGTGCTTGCCTTGCAGATCGCCCTCGGCGGGTGGACCAGCTCCAATTATGCCGCGATGGCCTGCGTGGATTTTCCCACCTGCCACAATACCTGGTGGCCGGCGATGGATTTCAAGGAGGCCTTCGTGTTGTGGCGGGGGCTGGGGATCAATTATGAATACGGCGTTCTCGACGCGCCGGCCCGCGTCGCCATTCATTTCACGCACCGCCTGGGCGCGCTGCTGACATTCGTGGTTTTGGGCTCGCTCGCCTGCCGCTGTCTGCTGAGCGACCGATCCGTATTGAACCGCGCGGGCGCCGCGCTGGCCGTGATGCTGGTGATACAAATAGGCCTGGGTATCGCCAACGTCAAGCTGGGCCTGCCGCTGACGGCTGCAGTGGCGCACAACGCCGGGGCCGCCATGCTTTTGCTGATAGTGACAACCTTGCTACACTTGACCATTCCGTTAAAACGATGATGTTGTCTCCGGTTTAAAACCAATGTCACAGACCTCCCTGAACGCCGCATTGCACGCCACTTGGCGTGACTATCTGGAGTTGTGCAAACCGCGTGTGGTTACGCTCATCGTCTTTACCGCCGTGGTCGGCATGTTCCTCGCCACCCCGGGCATGGTGCCGCTCCAAATATTAATCTGCGCCACGCTGGGCATCGGCCTTTCAGCGGCTTCGGCGGCCGCCATCAACCATGTGGCCGACCACCGCATCGACGCGCTCATGGTACGCACCAAATACCGCCCGCTGCCGCAGGGCGAGATCAGCCGACCGCAGGCGCTGCTGTTTGCCGCGATCCTCGGGGTCGGCGGCATGGCGCTCCTGGTCGGATATGTGAACTGGCTTACCGCCGTGCTGACGTTTTCATCCCTGATCGGGTACGCGGTGATCTACACGCTCTATCTCAAGCGGGCCACGCCACAGAACATCGTCATCGGCGGCGCCGCCGGCGCCGCCCCGCCCGTGCTGGGCTGGACGGCCGTGACGGGTCAGGTGGACCCGAACGCGCTGCTTCTGTTCCTGATCATCTTTGCCTGGACGCCGCCGCATTTCTGGGCGCTGGCGATCTACCGCCGCAACGATTACGCCAGGGCGGATGTCCCCATGCTGCCGATCACCCACGGCGTGGATTACACCCGTGTGCAGATACTGCTCTACACCGTGATTCTATCCATCGTCACGCTGCTGCCCTACGCCACTTACATGTGCGGCCCGCTTTACCTGATCAGTGCGCTGGGGTTGGACGCCGTGTTTTTGTATTACGCCCTGCGCATGCAGTGGGATCATGACGATCGGCTGGCGATACGCACCTTCGCCTATTCCATCATCTACCTGATGGCGCTGTTCCTGGCGCTGTTCCTGGACCATTATCTCCCCATCCTGCGCGGGTTGTTCTCCGTTTGAACAAGGCGATCGCGTGAACGATCTCGACGTACGCCGGGCCCCGCTACCGCGTGATCTGCCGCGCTGGTCCTGGCTGTTTGTGCCCCTGGTGTTCCCGATCTTTCAGCAGTTGTTTGCCTTTTTCGACGCGAAACATTACCTGATCTGGATGGAAGGGGAGGAGGGGTTCGTGGAACAGGCCTCGTGGATCTTCGCTTTTGCCGCCGCCGCCGTGGGTACCAGCCTGCTCAGGCAACGGCGGCGGTTGCCGTCGCGCTGGCTGGCGGTGTGGCTGCTGTTCGGCACGCTCGCCTGCGTCTACGTCGGCGGCGAGGAGGTCGACTGGGGGCAGGACTGGTTTCATTGGAAGACGCCGGAGGAGTGGGCGAAGATCAACAAGCAGCACGAAACCAATCTACACAATACCAGCAGCTGGTTTAATCAAAAACCGGAACTGGTACTGCAAGTCGGCATTTTTGTCGGCGGCCTCGTCTATCCGCTGACGGTGGGCAGGCGGCGGCGTCGACAGGGCATCGAAAGCGTGAATGACTGGCGTTTCTGGTTATGGCCGACCGCGATCGTGGTGCCGACGGCGATCATTTCCCTGGCCATTACTTTGTTGAACATAAACCACCGGATCTACTACTTTGGACCCACGTTCAACATGACGCGCTGGAGCGAGACCGCCGAGCTGTACTACTATTATTTCATGCTGCTGTATATGCTTTCGTTCCGCCATCGCCTGAAGCAATGCTGAGCGCCGCTCAAATTGGGGCGGGCGGCAATTCGGAGTTGCCGATGGCAAGGCGCAGCTTGCCCAGTGCGTGCTTTTCTATTTGACGGACACGCTCTGCCGACACACCGTGCTTCGAGGCGAGTTCATGCAGGGTCGCCTTGCTTTCATCCGCAGCCAGCCAGCGGCGCGTAATGATGTCGCGGCTGCGCGCATCGAGGGACTCCATGGCGGTGTTCAGGGTATCGAGGCGCACCTGGCCGGCCTCATCCTCCGCCAGTTGCGCCTGCGGCTCGAAGCGCAGGTCCTCGAGATAATTCGCAGGCGACACCACGCCGCTCTCCTCCCCTTCGGGCAGCACGTCAAAGGAGGCGTCATAGGCGTTCATGCGGGCTTCCATCTGTTCCACTTCGCGCGCGCTCACTCCCAATTCACTGGCGACTTCCGCCACCTCATCCCGGCCCATCCAGCCCAGACGCCGGCGCACGTTGCGCAGATTGAAGAATAATTTGCGCTGGGCCTTGGTGGTGGCGATCTTAACGATGCGCCAGTTACGGATGATGTATTCATGTATCTCGGCCTTGATCCAGTGCACCGCGAAAGAAACCAGGCGCACCCCGATGGCCGGATCGAAACGCCTGACGGCCTTCATCAAACCGATGGTGCCTTCCTGGATCAGATCGGCCAGCGGCAGGCCATAGCCCAGATAGCCGCGCGCCACCTTGACGACAAAACGCACGTGCGACAGGACCAACTGGCGCGCCGAGGGCAGATGATTTTCGCGACGGTAGCGCGATGCCAGCGCCCGCTCGTCCTCCGCGGAAAGCAGCGGTATGCGATTGGCCCATTGCACATAGGCCTCAAGCGATCCCGCAGTCGGAATCGGTTGTAATTCCAGCGCATTGGCCATAGTGTTTCCTTTGGTTCTCCTCATCAAAATTATTCTAGCACTCGCTTTTAGAGAGTGCTAACCCTATTTTGTTCCAATAATTAAATCAAAAGGTTGCGATATTTCCCGGCAGCAAGTAGTTTATGCCACTTTGACTCGGAGTGAGTCCGTGCCCCGCTTAAATCGGGTTCAAACATTCTTGCTGGTTTTGGGCATATACATGGGCGGCGTGTCCGCCGCCGAGCCGCCGCATGCGTCACTGGTCGTCGACGCCGGCACTGGCGAAGTGGTGCACCAGGAGCGTGCCTTGCAGCGCTGGTATCCCGCCTCGCTCACGAAGATGATGACGGTATATCTGACGCTTGCCGCCATGGAACACGGCGAACTGCGGCCGGATGAAATGCTCATCTCCTCCAGCCGGGTGGCTGCGCAGCCGGACTCCCGCCTCGGGCTGGCCAAGGGCGATCGCATCACCGTCGAGCAGGCCATCATGGCGGTGATCGCACAGTCCGCCAACGATGCGGCCCTCGCCTTGGCGGAGCGCATTGGCGGCAGTGAGGATGCCTTCGCCGCAAAAATGACGGCACAGGCCAGAACGCTCGGCATGGAACGGACGACGTTCAAAAACGCCACCGGCCTGCCCGACGATGGCCAGGTGACCACGGCGCACGACATGGCGGTGCTGGCGCTGGCGCTGCTGCATGACTTCCCCCAGTACTATCATTATTTCGGCACCCGCGGTTTCAGTTACAAGGGCATCAACTACAGCAGCATCAACGGCATCCTTGGCAGTTATCCCGGCGCCGACGGCCTGAAGACCGGCTTCACGTGCGGGTCGGGGTTCAATCTGGTGGCCTCGGCCGTACGCGACAATCGCCGGCTGGTCGGCGTTGTGCTGGGCGCGGGCAGCAGCGGGGAACGCACATCATGGATGACGCGGCTTTTGAACAATGGCTTCGCCCGGCGGAACGATGATCAGAATGGGATCACGCTTGCCTTGATGCAACCTACTCCCGGGGACAGTGCGCCGCCCCCATTTCGCCTCAAGCCCGGAGAATGCAATCTGGGTACGGGCATACGCAGCGCCGGCGTGCAGGGACGCCTGCCGGGTTGGGGGCTGTTGTTCGGCGTATTCCACGAGCAGGAGGAGGCGAGGAAATACATCGCCGAAATGCGGGAGAAATTGAAGCCGGTGCTGACAGCCGGTCAGCCGGCGTTGCTCAAGCGCCAGAATGAGGACGTGGTGAGTTGGAAGGCGCTGGTGGTGGGGCTGAAGACCCAGGACGCCATCAACGCCTGCCTCTACCTGTTGAAGAAGGACACGATCTGCCTGGTGCAATCTCCGCAGGTGCTGAATGCCGGCATTACCGGCAAATCCCCACCGCCAGCAAAGGTCAGGAAGAAAGCCCCGCGCCGGTAACCTTAATCATCGTCGGACAGAAGGGCGTCGATAAATTCCGCGGCATTGAAGACGCGCAGGTCATCGAGCTGTTCGCCGATGCCGATGTAGCGGACGGGGATGCGCAACCTCTGCGCGATGGCGAACAGGATGCCGCCCTTGGCGGTGCCGTCCATCTTGGTGAGCACGATGCCGGTCACGCGCACCGCCGCCTGAAACTCCCGTGCCTGCGCCAGTGCATTCTGCCCTGCGGTGGCGTCCAGCACCAGCAACACTTCATGCGGTGCCGTCGGGTCCAGCTTGCCCAGCACACGGCGGATCTTTTTCAACTCCTCCATCAGATTGTCGCGGGTGTGCAGCCGGCCGGCGGTGTCGGCGAGCAGCACATCCATCTTGCGCGTCTGCGCCGCCGCCAAAGCGTCATAGATGACCGACGCGGCGTCGGCGCCGGCGGCCTGCGCGACTACCGGCACCTGGCAGCGCTCACCCCACTTTTGCAGTTGCTCCACCGCCGCGGCGCGGAAGGTGTCGCCGGCCGCCATCATCACGTTCAGGCCCGAGGCCTTCAACTGGCTGGCGAGCTTGCCCAGTGTCGTGGTCTTGCCCGCGCCGTTGACGCCGACCATGAGAATGACAAAAGGGGCATTGCGCCCTGGCGGAATTTGCAAAGGCTGGCTGACCGGCACAAGCAGCGCCAACAATTCCTCGCGCAGGGCCTGATGCAATGCCGCCGCGTCCACGAGACGCTGTTCTTTGTGGCGCTGGCGCAGCCGCGAGAGGATATGCCCGGTCGCCTCGACGCCCACGTCCGCCAGCAGCAGGCCTTCCTCGATGGCGTCGAGCGTCGCGGCATCGATTTTGCCGCCCACGGGCAGGAGACGAGCCAGCCCGCCGAAAAGGTTTTCGCGCGTGCGTCGCAATCCCTCGCGCAGGGATCGAAAAAGCCCCTTGGAGGCTGGAGGTGCAGGCGCTGGAGGTTTTTCGCGTTTGAAAAAGCCGAACATGGAAAAACGCTGGAATATGGTTTGCGTTATCCTACCATTGACGATCTGGGACTTCGAACAATCAATGGCGAAACAAAAATATCCGGGATGGGTGCGGATCATCGGCGGGTGCTGGCGCGGACGGCGCATCGCCGTGCCGGAACTGTCCGATCTGCGCCCGACCGGCGACCGCATACGCGAAACGCTGTTCAACTGGCTGGCGGCGGTGATCGAGGGCGCGCAGTGCCTGGACCTGTTCGCCGGCGCCGGCGCGCTGGGGCTGGAGGCTGCCTCGCGCGGCGCGGCGCGGGTGATGATGCTGGATCAGGATCGGCGCGTGGCCGCGCATCTCCAGGCGATAACCAAGGAATTGAACGGCGGACATGTCGAGATTCTGTGCGCCGACGCCTTGCGGTGGCTGGCCACGGTCAGCCCCACGCCCTTCGATATTGTCTTTCTGGACCCGCCCTTCCGTCTGGATTGTCTCGCCGAATGTTGCCGGCTGCTTGCCTCGCGGGACTGGTTGAAACCCGGCGCCTGGGTGTATCTGGAAACCGCAAGGCGCGCGGATATGCCACAATTACCGCCGGGCTGGAAAATCCGGCGCGACAAGACCGCCGGCGAGGTGCGTTACATGCTGGTCGAGGCAGGAACAACAAAAGGAGACGCTGCATGAGTGGACCCATCCTGTATCCGGGCACGTTTGATCCGATCACCAACGGACACGTCGACATCGTGCTGCGCGCCGCGCATATCTTCAAGCAGGTGATCGTCGCCGTGGCGGGCGGCACCTCCAAACAGACGTACTTTTCGCTGAAGGAGCGGGTGAGGTTGGCGAAGAGCGCATTCAAGGACACCGACAATGTCGAAGTCTGCGGCTTCGATGGCTTGCTGGCCGACTATGTGCACAAGCGCAAGGTGCGCGTCATTCTCCGTGGCCTGCGCGCGGTTTCGGATTTCGAATATGAGTTTCAGCTCGCCACCATGAATCAAATCCTCATGCCCGACGTGGACACCATGTTTCTGACGCCCGCCGAGAAATACACCTTCATTTCCTCCACGCTGGTGCGTGAGATCGCGCTGCTCGGCGGCGACGTGTCGGCCTTCGTGCATCCGGCGGTGGAGAAGGCGTTGAAGGCCAAGCGCAAATAGATTTTTGACATGGCGCTGCGCATCACCGATCACTGTATCAACTGCGACGTCTGCGAGCCGGTCTGCCCCAATCACGCCATCTCTGCGGGCGAGGAATATTACGTCATCGCCCCGCGGCTATGCACGGAATGCGTGGGCCACCACGACAAGCCGCAGTGCGTGGTGGTTTGTCCGGTGGAGTGCATCATTCCCGATGCCGGACATCCGGAA